>PTLJ01000189.1 GCA_002938045.1 Alphaproteobacteria bacterium MarineAlpha3_Bin4 | reverse complement strand
CGCACCGGGCTGAAAGCCCTTGTGGGCGACCCGCATTGAGAGCTGATGTCATACGCCGCTCATTTGCCCAGCTTGCAAGCGTCATGTTATTGGAGCAGCCCGGGAGGCGCCTGATGAAAAGCCGCTGGTACGAACGGGTCTGATCCCTTGGGCGCTGGTCCCCGATCCGGCAAGACAAGATCCGGTAAATCGAAGCCCGGTAAATTGCGTCTCGATCAGCTGTTGGTCGAGCGTGGCCTAGCCGAGAGCCGTAACCGTGCGCAAGCAGTGATCATGGCCGGACTAGTTTTTTCGGGTGACAGGCGACTTGACAAACCGGGTCAGAAAATCGCCGCCGATGTCTCGCTGGATGTCCGCGGCAACAGCCAACCTTGGGTTTCCCGTGGCGGCGTCAAGCTGGCCCACGCGCTTGAGTACTTCACCTTTTCGCCGGTGGAGAGAACATGCCTCGATATCGGCGCCTCGACTGGCGGTTTCACCGATGTGCTCTTAGCCAGGGGCGCGGCGAGGGTTTATGCCGTTGACGTCGGTTACGGGCAGTTAGACTGGAAACTCCGCACGGACGAACGCGTCACGGTCATGGAAAAGACAAATGCCCGCAGTTTGAGTGAGAAGAACATTCCCGAGCCTGTCGATCTGGTCACCTGCGATGCCAGTTTTATCGGTTTGGAGACGGTGCTACCTGCGGCCCTCGACCTAACCACCCCCGGTGCAATCCTGATCGCCCTGATCAAGCCGCAATTTGAAGTCGGCAAAAACGAAGTGGGCAAAGGAGGTGTCGTCCGCGATCCAGCCCTGCACGAGGCGGTCTGTCGGCGGATTTCAGATTGGCTCACGGCGCGGCGCGGTTGGCGCGCAATCGGCATAACGGAAAGCCCGATCACCGGGCCCGAGGGCAACAAGGAATTCTTGATTGGTGGCGTAAACGACGACTTAGCTACTCACGCTCGCAGGGCAGCCCGGCCTGCACCCAAGCGGTAAGCCCCTCGTGAAGATTGTAAGCTTCGTCAAGGAGCCCCTGGTCGAGCATGTGTTGTCCGACTTGCAATGACCGCATGCCCTGAGCGCAGATAAACACTAGTTTCTTGCCACTGTCGGTGGGAACGGCATTCGGATCGAACGCGGACATCGGCACATGAATAGCGCCACTGAGGCGCACCTCGCTCAGCTCCTCTGCCTCGCGAACATCAATTAGGAGCGCTTCGCCAGCCTCGACCCAGGTGTGGGTCGTCTCCGCATCGACGCCGATCATCTTTGTCATTGTTACCTCTCCCTGAAATGCCACTTACTGGTAGATATAGGGGGTGCGCGCTAGTTTACACGAAGAAATTGCCTGGAGGCGTTCATATGTTCGTTGACCAACGGGGTCTTCCCCTCACTACTGCTTCGGAGCAGGCTGTCATCGTTTTCGACAGCACGATTGATAGCTACCTGGCGCTCAAACGCGACACTGGCTTGTTGCTTAAATCGGCCCTACAGGCCGATCCCGATATGGTCATGGCTCATTGCCTGAAAGGCTACTTCTTCAAGCTGATGGCTGCGGGTCCACTGGAAGCGAGGGCCGCCGAGACCCAGGCCAAGGCCGAAACGTTAGCTACCGACTCGACGGCCCGCGAACAAGCGCACGTGGCTGCACTCGGTCATTGGTGTAACGACAACCACGCCGCCGCCTGCGCTGTTTGGGACAGCATTCTCGCCGAGCACCCGTTGGACGTACTGGCGATGCGGCTTTCTCATCATGCCCATTTTTACGCCGGCGATGGGCCGACCATGCGCGCCGTCGTCGAAGGCGCCTTACCCGATTGGGGACCCGCCATACCCGGATACGGTTTTGTTCTTGGCATGCGGTCCTTCGCCTGCGAAGAATCGGGCGATTACCGGACAGCGGAGGTGGTCGGACGCGAGGCCGTAAAGCACAATCCAGACGACCCTTGGGCAATCCACGCCGTCGCTCACGTAATGGAGATGGAAGACCGCCGCTGCGAGGGCGCCGCATGGATTACCAGCCACGAGGATCATTGGCTGCCAGCAAACAACTTTCGTTTTCACCTGTGGTGGCACCGAGCGTTAATACATCTGGAGGTGGGCGACTTGGACGAAGTCCTGCGCCTCTATGACGAGAATCTCTGGGACCCAACATCGGATGAATATTTGGACCTCTGCAACGACGCCGCTATTCTGTTGCGGTTGGAGATGTTGGGCGTCGACGTCGGCGGACGTTGGGCACCGCTAGCCGGGAAAGTCAGAGAACGCACCGAAGAGCATATTCTCACCTTCATCGACGCCCACTTCGCCATCATCCTCTCCGCCGTTGGCGAAATGGATGCGGTCGAATATTTGATTAAGACCATGAAGGCCAAGGGTGGGTATGTGCGCGAACATGTTGGCGTGCCGCTGCTGAACGCCATTCTCGATTACCAACACGCAGGGTACGAACGGGCTGCCGCCATGCTAAACCAGGTTCGCGACGAGATCGTCTTGATCGGCGGCAGTCATGCCCAACGCGATTTGTTCGAGTGGATGCTGATTGATTCATTGATCAAAAGCGGCAACCTCAACAGAGCTAAGTCCTTTCTCTTCGAACGGACGTTGGCGCGGCCCGAAAACGCCGCCAGTTGGCAGCGATACGGCGAGGTGTTGGCGGGCCTCGGCGATAGCATCGGCGCCGCGGCGGCCGAGGAAAAGGTCACGCAGCTCACCACTACCTGATAGAGACCAGTCCCTGGTTGGATAACTCGCCGTTTAACAAGCGACCAACCCACTAACCATAGAAATGACGCCTGTATGGCTACTGCAAGCCTGATTACAACGGCGCCTTGGCGCTGCTCCAGAACGACGTCATCGCGTAAGGAATTGCCGTCGGATTAGCCGCACTGAGCCCGGTGACGCAGCATGTGGTCAGCGAGCACGCAAGCCATCATCGCCTCACCAATAGGCACCGCGCGAATGCCAACGCATGGATCGTGCCGGCCTGTGGTCGAGATTTCCGTATCGTTGCCGTCTACATCGACGGTTCGTCGCGGTGTGACGATGGAGCTGGTTGGTTTGACAGCGAAACGGCAGACAATGTCCTGACCGGTCGAGAGGCCGCCAAGAATACCACCAGCGTTGTTGGAGAGAAATCGCGGCTCGCCTTCCTCCATGCGCATTTCATCAGCGTTGTCTTCACCTGTCAGCCTGGCGACGCCCATGCCGACACCAATTTCGACCCCCTTGACGGCATTTATGCTCATCATCCCCCGTGCCAGGTCCGCATCCAGTTTGCTATATATCGGCGCACCCCACCCTGCCGGCACGCCGGTCGCATGAACTTCGATTGTAGCGCCAACGGACGAGCCATTCTTACGAATAGCGTCGAGATATTCCTCGAAAGTCTTGGCCAACAAAGCGTCGGGGCAGAAGAATGGGTTGTTGTCGACCTCCGCCCAATCCCAGTTCGCGGGATCGATCTCCATTTCGCCCATACCTACTAGTGCGCCCTGGATCACCAAGTCGTCGCCCAAGACCTTACGCGCAATGGCACCAGCAGCGACCCGCATTGCTGTTTCGCGGGCCGACGCACGGCCGCTGCC
>PTLJ01000188.1 GCA_002938045.1 Alphaproteobacteria bacterium MarineAlpha3_Bin4 | reverse complement strand
CGCGGTGCGCGAGGCGCCGGCCAGCGTCGCCAATCACTGGATCGCCGGCGGCAGCGGTGGGCGCATACGCGGGGTCGACAGCGCAGGACGCTGGCGGATGATGGAGGCAGTTCGCGATTCGGTTGGAAACGATTTTTCCTGGATGCAGCCACCAATCCTCAACCAAACGACACGGCTCGCTGCTGTCGCCAACGCTAAAACCGGTGCCCTGCTGGCTCAGGGTTGGGAGGCCGACGGCCCGGCGACGACGGTGTTTCGGCTGTAACGACGTTCAGATTCTGATGTCGCGGCGGAACAGGCCATACCACAGCAGTCCGAAAAGCTGGATCGACAGCATCACCGCGAAAGCAACCCGGTATCCAGCCGGGTCGTAGCCGCCGCCGGCGGATTCCGGCCACAAGTTGATGATCGCGCCGATGCCCCACTGGGAGGCGAAGGCGGCGCCGAAGGTGAGCACGTTCATGGCGGTAATGACGCGGCCGGCGAACTCTGGTGGGAAACCAGTCGGCAACACCGCATAGAGCAGGATACCTGTGGTACCGAAGAAGCCAAACAGCATCCATAGCGGCAGCGCGATCTCGACCAGCTGCAGAACGAGACAGAGCTGAATTCCTGCAAACGCGGTCATGCCGACCAGCGCGACGTTAATTGTACGCACGCCGAACCGCCCGAGCCAATCAGCGATAGTGCCAACGCCAATAAAGCCGCCGACCATGGCAACAGCTATTAGGGAAAGAACCTCGGCGACCGCCTCGCGCCCGAGCCCGGAGACGTCAGTCAGCCATGGCCCCGACCACAGGCTTTGGATGCCGAGGAAGGTGCTTTGAGAGGCAACACACAAGGGCGCGATGCGCCAGAAGATCGGGCTCGAGAAGATAAGCGCCACGCCGGCCAGCTGCTCGGCCAATGTTCCTGGCACGGTTTCGACCGTGTCGCGCTTCGGCACGACGAAATAAAGGACGGCCGAAACCAGTGCAGCGAGGCCGCCGAGAACGACGAACAAGCCGCGCCAGTCGGTCAGCTGCAGCGTCATCTCGACCGGCATCGTGCCGGTGATCGCGCCAAAGCCGCCGGCGGTCATCTGGAAGCTGTTAATCAGCGGGATTCGCTCCTTCGGGAACCACATCACATAGGCCTTGAAGGCAGCCATCAGGCAGGCCGAGGTGCCGAGCCCAATCAGGGCGCGGCCGAACATCAATCCGGACAGGCCACCGCTAACGGCGAAGATGTAGGCGCCGCCGGCAGCGAACAGCAACAATACCGATTCCGTCCGCCGCGGCCCGAAGCGGTCGAGCAAGATCCCGAGTGGCAGTTGAAAGGCGGCAAAGGCGAGGAAGTTGGTGCTTGTCAGAAGGCCCAAGTCGGCCGCGCTCAGGCCCAAATCCCTAACCAGGTCCGGCGCGATCACCGCATTGACTACTCGTAGCAGATAGGACAGGAAGTAGCCGAGCGCGAAGGGGATGAAGACGCGTAGCAGTGTCATTGATAACGGAACCCTCCGAGGTCAAGCACTCGGAGTTTAAAAGCGCCGTCGAGGGTAGCGATAATCACGAAACGCTCAAATATGAAATTGGTGATCGTCAAAAGCCTCGGCGACTTCGTCAGCCGCTGTAAGACGGCATCTCGCAACCGGCGGGCGAGAGAGTGAAGACTTCGTAGCTGTCGGCGGTGACGCCCAAAGAATGCTCGAACTGAGCCGAGAGGGAGCGGTCCTTAGTCACCGCGGTCCAGCCATCTGAGAGGATTTTGACTTCGAAGCGGCCGGAGTTAATCATCGGCTCGATGGTGAAGAACATGCCTTCTTGCAGTTTGACGCCCTCGCCGGGGTGGCCGAAATGCATTACATTGGGGGCGTCGTGGAAGATCTGCCCGAGCCCGTGGCCGCAGAAGTCCCTAACTACAGAGTAATGGTTCTTCTCGGCGTGTCCTTGGATCGCGTGGCCGATATCACCGAGCGTTGCGCCAGGACGGACGGCCTTGATGCCTCTCCACATGGCGTCGTAGGTGACGTCGATCAGGCGGCGCGCTTTGACGCCTGTCTTGCCGACCGCGAACATGCGCGACGTGTCCCCGTGCCAGTTGTCTAGGATTACGGTTACGTCGATGTTGACGATGTCACCGTCCCGCAGCGCCTTGTTACCAGGAATGCCATGACAGACGACATGGTTGATCGAGGTGCAGATCGACTTGGGAAAGCCCCGGTAGCCGAGCGGCGCCGGGATCGCGCCACGGTCGACAATGAAGTCGTGACACAGTCTGTCGAGCCGCTCAGTCGTCACCTTCGGCTCGACATGGGGCGTGATGAAGTCGAGCGTCTCGGCCGCCAGCCGACCAGCTCGGCGCATTCCATCGAAGGCGTCGGGCCCGTGGATCTTTATCTGGCGACCATCGCTGGCGACCGCCCCCTGGGGGCTAATATCCTGCATATTATGCATGGTCGGATTATGGCAGTTAACGTTAAAGAATGCACATGTAGCGCCACCAAAGCTCACAATTTTGGCGTGATCGGAGCGGCGACGCGAATCTCAGTGGCCGTTAATTTGCAGCCGTAGCAGAGGATTTCAACACCCGCCGCGATCGCCGTTCGCAGACCCTTGGCATAGACCGGGTCGATATCGCTGGCGATGCTGAAGGTTTGGCTGTCCTGGCGTTGAACCAGGTACATCATTACCGATCGATGGCCGGCGGCGACCATATCGGCGAGTTCGACCAGGTGTTTGGCGCCCCTGGCCGTGACGCCATCCGGAAATTCCACTGGTGCGTCCTTCGAAAGGTCGCGTTTCATGGTCACGTTCTTGACTTCGACGTAGCACTTTTTCTTGTCGATGTCTTCTAAAAGCAGATCGATACGCGAGTTCTTGCCGTATTTAATCTCACGCCGGAGGCTGCCGTAACCGCCGAGTTCGACGATTGTGCCGTCAAGCACAGCCTCCTCGACCAGTCCGTTGGGCAACGACGTGTTAATGCCAACCAGCGTCCTCCCGACGCGGATCATCTCCCAAGTGTATTTGAGCTTTCTGTCCAGATTGCGGGCCGGGCTCAGAAACACTTCGGAACCCGGTTCGTTGACACTCAGCATTGAACCGGAATTGGCACAATGTGCGGTCACCGTCTCACCGCTGTCGAGCTCGACGTCGGCCAGGAATCGCTTGTAGCGGCTAATTAAGGTGCCGCGCAATAGCGGGTCTGGAAACTTCATAGTGGCACGCTACCGGCATCCGGGCGGGTGTACAATCGTGACATACCGCCCAGCCTCAGCCAAACTCCTTACGAAGCAACTAGTCAACGGACCTATCGCAACAGCAGCGCCATTACAGGTTTGAGCCCGAGAAACGCTGCTAACAACGCCAGCGCGAACGTCGGCAGGCCTATCCCGTTTACCGCCTTGAATGTTCCAACGAGAAGGAAGGTCAGCTCGATGATGATCAAAGGTCTCAACCGTCTAAATATCGTTGCGGATCATGGCTTGGCCTTGTCGCCGGCCGGTATCTCGTCGGTGTCGAGGGCGTCGGCGAGCCTTGTCCCGGCGTTGCCCGGTTTCAGTGGTTTCTGTTGTGAAGGGTCCGGTGCCCAGGCAGTCAGCGTCACAATT
>PTLJ01000187.1 GCA_002938045.1 Alphaproteobacteria bacterium MarineAlpha3_Bin4 | reverse complement strand
ATCAAATTCGGGTTGTTGGTTTTGTAGAACCTTGGTAGCGTCCACTTGGATCCGGCAGTGGAGATGGTTCGCGAGGATCGTTGAAGCGACTGGGTTCAGATCAGTTTTCCCAGGGACCCTTCGGGGTATGAAGGAGACCTGATTGGGAGCGGCCCCGCCGGGCAACCGGCCGGGGCCGCTCTTTTTGTGGGGGTGTAGGCATACAATCCGCTAAACTCAGCCCATGGAATGGCACGACGACGGGATCGTATTATCGGCCCGTAAGCACGGCGAAAGCTCCACCATCGTCAACCTGCTCACCCGGGAGCACGGTCGACATACCGGATTCGTAAGGGGCGGTGCCGGCAGATCCGCTCGCGGCGTTTATCAACCGGGTAATGGTGTCAGCGCGCGGTGGTCGGCGCGGCTACCGGAGCATTTGGGCACCTTTCAATGCGAGCTGACCGGTGCCGTTGCCGCTAATTTAATGGCCGATCCGCTTAAACTGGCGGGGCTCAGTTCAGCTTGCGCCCTGATCGAGATGGCGCTGCCCGAACGCGAGCCGCACAGGCCGGTGTTCGATGGATTAGCCGTTCTATTGTCGGCTTTCGACGATCCGATTTGGCCATCGGTCTACGTGAAATGGGAGCTTGATTTGTTGCAAGAACTCGGTTTTGGTCTCGATTTATCGGCATGCGCGGCGACCGGCTCTAACGTCGGTCTGACCTACGTATCCCCGAAGTCCGGCCGTGCGGTCTCCGCTGGGGCGGCTGAACCGTACCACGATAAACTACTCGTGCTTCCGGATTTCCTATTGCAACCGGGAACAACGGGTAGCGCCGAGGAAATCCATTCGGGGCTCAAGCTGACCGCCTATTTCCTAGAGCACTACGTGTTTGAGCATCATGCGAACGGGCTACCGGCGGCGCGCCAGCGGCTGATCGATAGGATGCGCCAGGAAGCCGGATTAAAGGCCTCGGCAATGAAATAGGAGGACCCGGGGGCTGCCCCCATTATCTGCCGAGTCCAAAAAGCAGCCGGGCGTCGATCAGCGTTCGTTCGTCTCAATTATTCTTCAAGCGCAACTAAGTTACCTGCAGCTTCGCGGTCGTTTTCACCGGTCACCAACTCGTACTCCAGCTTCTGCCCCTCTTGCAAGGTATCCATGCCGGCTTCAATGACCGCTGAGATATGGACAAACTTATCCTTCGAACCGTCCTCCGGCTCGATAAACCCATATCCCTTAGCACGGTTAAACCACTTGACCGTTCCCTTTGCCATGCTCACTCCTCCAACAGTTGCGTGCACCGTAGCGCGTGCCGATGCTAGAACTCTTAAAAGGTCGCAATTTTCGGGAGTAACTAGGCTAGACGTCAAACCGCTAACAAGTACTTCGAAGACTGCGTGGCCGATCTTCGCTACCTAGTCGGAAACAAATTTCATTTCAAGAATTACCTGTGCAGAGCACTACTGGGCAATCACCAGCCGCGGGTTACCTCTCGCCTCTCACTAACGACTGATTGACGCTTGGGGACAATCAACTACAATATCTAGTAATAAATTCGTTAACTTACGACGGAACGCAAAGATGGCGAAGCCAGATCCCGCCAGCGACATACTGGAAACGCGCCTCGCTGACGCACTCAGCGAACGCTATCTCTCTTATGCGCTGTCGACGATCATGACGCGTTCCCTGCCGGACGTGCGCGATGGACTAAAGCCGGTTCATCGGCGGCTTCTATACGCCATGCGCCAGCTCAAGCTTGATCCTGAATTCGGCTTCAAGAAATGTGCACGGGTCGTCGGCGATGTGATTGGCAAATACCACCCTCACGGCGATGCCGCCGTTTACGCCGCCATGGTTCGCCTGGCCCAGGAGTTTGCCCAGCGCTATCCCCTAGTAGACGGACAGGGAAACTTTGGCAGCATTGACGGCGATAACGCTGCAGCCATGCGCTATACCGAGGCCCGTCTCACCGATGTCGCCGCTGCGATTCTGGACGGCATAGACAAGGACACCGTCGATTTCCGCCATACCTACGACGGTGAAGAGGAGGAACCAGTTGTCCTGCCGGCGCGATTCCCAAATCTATTGGCCAATGGCGCCACCGGTATCGCGGTTGGCATGGCGACCAGCATACCACCGCATAATGTCGGCGAGCTCTGCGATGCTCTCAGCCACTTGATCAGGTTTCCCAATGCTCAGTTCGAAAAACTCGCTGAGTACATTCCAGGGCCTGATTTTCCAACCGGCGGTACCCTGATCGAACCGCGAGACAGCATCGTCGAAGCCTATCGAACGGGGCGCGGTAGTTTTCGAATTCGCGCCAAGTGGACGATCGAGAAATTGGGCCGTGGTGTTTTTCAGATCGTCGTCACCGAGATCCCCTACCAGGTCCAGAAGTCGCACTTGATCGAGAAGGTGGCAGAACTTCTGAATGGCCGAAAGCTGCCACTGCTAGCCGATGTCCGTGATGAATCAGCGGAGGACGTGCGCATCCTCCTCGAGCCGCGAAGCCGCAGCGTCGATCCGGAAATGTTGATGGAACACATGTTTCGGCAGACCGATCTCGAAATCCGTTTTAGCCTAAACCTGAACGTGCTGAGTGCTAACAACACGCCGCGGGTTATGAACCTGCGCGAAGCGTTACAAGCCTTTCTTGACCATCGCATGGACGTGCTCATTCGTGAAAGCCGGCACCAGCTGGCAAAAATAGAGCGGCGGCTCGAAATTCTCGGCGGCCTGCTGATCGTTTATCTGAACTTAGACGAGATCATCCACATCATCCGCGAGGAGGACGAGCCAAAGACCGAGATGATGAAGGCGTTCGATATCAGCGAAGCTCAAGCTGACGCCATCCTCAACATGCGTTTGCGACAACTGCGCAAGCTCGAGGAAATCGGGATCGAAAAAGAGAATAAGGAACTCGTCAAGGAAAACAAGGAACTAACAGCACTGCTCAAGCACGAGAAACGTCGCTGGAAAGCAATTTCGGCCGAGATCGCGGCCATCAAGAAGCGGTTCGGCCCGAATAATCCGCTCGGCCGCCGCCGAACCGAGATCCGGAAGCCGCCGACGGCTGTCGTCGTCCCCCTAGAGGCGATTATCGAAAAGGAGCCAATTACCATAGTCGCCTCAGAAAAAGGATGGATTCGCGCGATAAAGGGCCATGTCAAGAACACTGCCGATATGAAGTATAAGGAAGGCGACCGCGGCCGTTTCGCCCTGCAAGCGGAAACCACGGACAAGCTGGTGATCTTTTCCACCAACGGGCGGTTCTATACAATCGGCTGCGACAAGCTGCCCGGCGGCCGGGGCGATGGCGAACCATTGCGGCTGATGGTTGAATTAGCTAACGGCCACGACGTGGTCGCGATGTTCGTGCATAAACCGAACAGGCGCCTGATCGTTGCCTCCGAAAGTGGTCGCGGTTTCATCGTCGAGGAAAACGACGTCATCGCCCAGACCAAAAACGGCAAACAAGTACTTAATCTCGGAGAAGACGATAAAGCGGCGGCATTCACGTTCATTGGCGACCAGCATGATGCCATTGTGGTCCTCGGCAGCAAGCGGAAGCTGTTGATTTTCCCCCTTGATGAGTTGCCGTCGATG
>PTLJ01000186.1 GCA_002938045.1 Alphaproteobacteria bacterium MarineAlpha3_Bin4 | reverse complement strand
CGCCATGTCCCGCCGGTCAAGGACTGCCGCCGCAAGTTCCGAAAGAACGTCCGTCGACGCTCTCGCTGTCGTTGCCGAGATAACTCCGCTGGCAACCATATCCGGCGTTAACTCAAGTATCTCCTCCATCGGTCCCGGCAATGGAGCCGATTCGGGCGTAGGCATCGGTGCGAATTCGGACGTCGCAGCAGCTGGTTCGGGTTTCGGTTCGGGCGCCGGCGCAGCAACAGCTGGTTCGGGCACCGTAGCTGCTGATTCAGGTGCCGGTACAAGTTCGGGCGCGGGCTCAGGTTCGAGCGCAGGTTCGGGCGCTGCTGCTGGTTCGGGTTCCGGTTCGGGCGCTGCAGCAACGGGGTCGGGCGGCGGGGCCGCAGCGGCCGGCTCATCCGCTTCCTTGGCAGCCTCTTCCTCGCCATCCTCTTCTGATAGAATTCCCCGGATAGAGGCGAGGATGTCCTCCATCGACTGTTCTTGGCCGTCTTCAGGTTGGGCTGTTTCTTCGCTCATAGCCTACCCACGCAGTCATGCAACAGCATCATGATTAACACCAGGGTATTAACAAACTGTAAGGGTGCCCAATATCAAACACCAGGCACGAAATCCACCTATAATAATCCGAGCGCCCGTTCTTTTACTCCATCCCGCCTTTGGACGAACCGCCGATCCATTTGTCGCGAACGGCCCGGTAATGCTCTTTTGGGTTGTACAGTTCGACCGGCAACTTCAGCGCACGGGCCGTCAATTGCCCGATCGATGCCTTGAGTTCGAAAATAGCCACTATCTGATCACTTTGCGCGCGTACATGGGCGACTCGTGAATCGCGAAGTTCTTGCTCGGCGTCGAGGACGTCGAGCACAGTTCGCGAGCCAACTGCAGCTTCTTGCTGAACACCTTCAAGAGCGGAATTATTAGCCTCGATTTGTGTCTTGGAAGAATTGACCCGGGCGCGCGCCGATTTCAGGGATTCCCATGCGCTTGCGGCGGCTTCGGTCGCGTCACGTCGCGCTTGATCTATATTCAGCTTAGATGCAGCCGCATCCTGCTTCGCTCTGCGCAGACCAGAAAAAACCTGGCCCTGTTGATAAAGCGGAATATCTACATTCAACGTGACTGTAGCGACGGTCGTCCGTGAGATTTCGCTGGAAGATTGAAAATCGCGCGTCAACGAGGCGCTGACGTCAACCTCTGGCAACAACTCGCCCCGCGCACCGTCAACTCTATCGAGAGCAGCACGGAGGTCGAATTCTGCGCTGATTACGTTCGGATTTTTGGTAACCGCTGCTTTAAGCACTTCTTCCTTGTCATCCGGAACATCTGTCTGTTGTTCGGGAAATTTCAAATTACGCGGAGCGAGTTTGCCGATAACGTTGTGGTAGGCCGCTCGTGATGCTTCGAGATCGCCTTCCGATTGGATGCGATCTGCTGTCGCACCCGCCAACCGTGCTTCCCCCTGATTAACGTCCGTGCGTGTGATTTCGCCAACTTCGAATCGGTCACGCGTTGCCTCCAGCTGTCGCACCAAAACTTGCTCGTTGCTTACGTTGAGCCGGAGAACGGCTTCGTCACGGAAGACATTCATGTAAGATGTAGCTGCGTCCAGTAATACATCTTGCTCCGCCGATAACAAACGCGCCCGCGCAGCCCGCACGGTATTCTCCGCGCCACTGATCTCCGCCGGTGTTCGCCCACCCCGGTAGATTGTTTGTGAAATATTAATGCCGTACCCTATCGGTGTGCGGTTCTGAGACCTCTCCCCAGTTGAACGGGTGGCGTTGTGGTCGTAGGTCTTACCCGCATCGCCGGTCAAAGAAACCGACGGACGCCAATTCCCCAGAGCCTGTGGAACACCCTCATCACTCGCCCGCAAACTTGCACGCTGAGACAATAGTGTCGGGTTGTTCAGATACGCGGAGGTCAACGCTTCGGACAACGTCTGGGCCTGGGCAGCGCCTGAAAAGACATCCGCCGCGCCAATTAATAGTGTTCCCATCAACATGAATGAGCTAATTCGCGCAGATAATTTTTTCCGCTTTTTTGACGGACATATGCAAAGCGATGTCATGCGGCAGATTTACCTTGGCTACGAATACCCCGTAAAGGGAGCCAGATAAACTATCACAGGTCAATAGATAGCCAAACCCCCTGATATTTACGAATAATTCACCTCCAGCCCACGCTAGCCAAGGCGTAACAAGCGAATCGGATGTGCTCTATAGCGCTCGGTTTTACTTACGCTATGAAGGCGGTTACGGGACTTGAACGCTCAATTAGTCCAATACCCGAGCTATGTGGATGGCAGATCAGAATGCGAAGGTTTGTTCCCGCTCGAAACCAGGCAACATCGGCGTCCCGGCATCAAACAACTCGCGGCGCGAAACGACACCATTGACATTTATGACCAGGACGGCGCGGCCGATGGTTCCGCCCACGCTTGACACAATGGCCACAAGTCGCCCACCGTCGCCCACCTGACTGACAATTGAATCTGGGAATTCATCGACAGCACCGTTGAAGAAGATTACATCGTATGGGCCTTGTTTCGGATAGCCCTCTTTCAACGCTCCCTCAACCACGGCAACGTTATCAATTCCGAGATCGGACAACGTCCGGGTTGCCTGTTGGACAAGGCCCTTGTCGCTCTCAACGGCGACAACGGTGCTGACGATCCGCGCGAGTATAGCCGGTGCATAACCGTTTTCCGACCCGATCG
Organism: Alphaproteobacteria bacterium MarineAlpha3_Bin4; assembly: GCA_002938045.1. GTDB lineage: Bacteria > Pseudomonadota > Alphaproteobacteria > Rhodospirillales > Casp-alpha2 > PTLJ01. The sequence continues at coordinate 910 of PTLJ01000186.1, read as the reverse complement.
CCAGAGCAACGTCGCCCGATTTGAGATCCGCCGCTTGCATCAGCCGCGCGAGAATCATCGGTTCCAAGATGTAGCGGCCCTCTGCGACGGCAATAGCTTCGTCGACATAGGCGATTTCTTGCATCTTAACGGGCACAAAGGCCTCGCGGGGAACTGCGGCCAGGGCTTCGATTACCCGTTTGTCGGTAACCCGGTTCGGAAGAACCTGGCTGTCGACCATTGTCTGACGAGCTGCATTGAAATCCATTGCACCACCGTCTACTCAAGATTTAGCAATAGTTTTATATGCTGTGCGCCAGGGGATTACAACGACGGGTGGGCAGCGGTCATGCATCCACTTGACCGACATTGTAACTGTGTCTAACTTCCCGTGATTCGTGGCTAGGGCCTCCCGTTTCTGTTACAGATCTCGACGACAAAAACTAGTTTGGCGCGGTGGCGGAGTGGTTACGCAGCGGCCTGCAAAGCCGTGTACACCGGTTCGATTCCGGTCCGCGCCTCCACCTTAAAACTAAGTTACTGATAAAAAATAAGAAAATGGTCTAACTTTTATCAACTGCGGATGAAAGTTAGACCATTTTGTTTTCTGCACGTTCGACCGTGATATCGGCCTTAAGGGCAAGTCACGGAGACTTGACTTCTCCAGGGTATCCTCTACACAGCATATATACGTGTTGCATTTGTTTTGTGTTATCTAAATAACCGGTACGCCGATTAGCTTAGTTATCCCCTGACAATGTGAGCGTTAAACTAACCACGTCCTTATTTGGTATGAGGTGTGGAATCGTGACTCTTACGTAGAGGCAATAACTATGGCTACTGGTACCGTAAAGTGGTTCAACCCAGCCAAGGGTTATGGGTTCATCGAGCCGGAAGACGGTGGACAAGACCCTTTCGTCCACGTTTCAGC
>PTLJ01000185.1 GCA_002938045.1 Alphaproteobacteria bacterium MarineAlpha3_Bin4 | reverse complement strand
TGTTTTCGATCATCGCCTGTCCGATCGGCGCCAAGGCCTACGACGGCAAACTATAAGGCGCGGGCTGACATAGCTCTGATTTTTTGACACCTATGCCACAGTCTCTCGGGCAGCGTCGGCGGTTCGGTTTTCGCCGGCGGGCCCGCAGGAAAACAAACACCCAAATTGTAGCTGATCGGCGTCTATTCTGGTGACTCTGATGCCACCAGATAGCGGGGCGTTCACCAAAATGCGTAAAGGATATAGATTATCGGGGCTGCTTGCCTATATGTTTCTGTAACCCGCTGCGAAGGAGACCGTTGATGGAAAAGGTGCGCAAACCTGACTCCGAATGGCAGGCCGAGTTGTCTGCGGAGCAGTTCGACGTTTGCCGCGGTAAGGGCACGGAACGGCCGTTCTTAGGCAAATACAACGCTTGCAAAGTTTCGGGCACCTATGTTTGCAGTTGCTGCGGACATTCGGTGTTTTCGTCCAAGCGCAAGTTTGATTCCGGCACCGGCTGGCCGAGTTTCACCGCCCCCATTGCGGACGACGCAGTCGCCGAGAAACCGGACGTGAGTCTTTTCATACAACGCACGGAAGTTATCTGCGCGCGCTGTGAAGCGCATTTGGGCCACGTGTTCGACGACGGCCCGGCGCCGAACGGCCTGCGCTATTGCATAAATTCGGTGTCACTGGACCTGAAGCCCGACGGTGACGCGGAAGTGATCGGTTGAACTTCTGGTCCTGATCCCCAATCCAGTCGCCAAAGGGGTGTGGTTTGCCATGGGATCCAGCGGACGGGGAAGCGTAGGTCGGCGTCATATTTATTGAACGGAATCAGTAGCTTGCTGCATGTCTTGCAACGCTTTGTTCAGGCAGGTTGGCGGAGGGAGAGGGATTCGAACCCTCGATACGGTTTCCCGTATACACGCTTTCCAAGCGTGCGCCTTCAGCCACTCGGCCACCCCTCCTCGCAGACGCCGAACACCTGCGTTCAGCGCGGGCGGCAACCTAACGGAGGCTGCGGGCCCAGGCAATAATTTTGCCACAACTGCCGCCCTGAACGGTTAAAATAACGGTATGGTTCTAATGTTCTACCTCGGCGGGGTGTTGCTGCTGGTCGCTTTTGCTTCGGCCGCGGCGGAGGTGGTCGTCCACGCCTATCCCGGCTGGGGCGGCATCCTTACCTCGGCCTACGACCTCTGGTACACGATCTGGCCGGGCTCATTGGTGGTCACCCAGATTCGAATTGAGAAGGTGATGCCGGCTCTGTGGGACCCGGTCATTTTAACTGTACTGGCGCTGCCTGCCTGGGTGCTGTTTGGTGTCCCCGGCGCTGGCCTGGTTTGGCTATACCGGCCAGGCCGGTTTCTAACCCAGGCCGAGCGCGATGAGTTTCGCAGGCACGAGGAGGGCGTATTCTTTCACGACGAATTGAACCGCGAGGCTTTGTCGCGGACCGAGGATGGTAGTTCCGGCGATAACGTGTCCGACTACGACGGCCCCCTCGCGCCGCCGAGATGGAATTCTCCCGGCGATGACGGACAAGGAACTGCTTTATAAAAATTACGATTGAACTGGAGATCGAAATCGAGAACGACCGCATCGAACCGCCATCGAACGACAAGACCTAAAGGAGCCACGCTGCCGAGAAGGTGCTTATCCCGCCGCTGCCTCCGAACAGCGACAGCGGCAGAAGCAAAATGAACTTAGTTCTCGTCAAACTTGAGCGCCGCCAGGAAAGCAGATTGCGGAATTTCCACGTTGCCGATCTGGCGCATCCTTTTCTTTCCCTTTTTCTGTTTTTCCAAGAGTTTTTTCTTGCGAGTTATGTCTCCACCGTAGCACTTGGCGGTAACGTCCTTTCTGAGCGCACCAATGGTGGTGCGCGCGATGATGGTGCCACCGATCGCTGCCTGGATGGCGATCTTGAACAGTTGCCTTGGGATCAAGTCCTTGAGCCGCTCGCATATTTGGCGGCCGCGGCTTTCCGCGTGTGACGCGTGGACGATGAAGGCGAGCGCGTCGACAGCCTCGCCATTGACCAGGATCGAGACCTTGACTAGGTCGCTCTCGGCGTAGTCGGCAAGTTCGTAATCGAAGCTGGCGTAGCCGCTTGATAGTGATTTCAGACGGTCGTAGAAATCGAACACGACCTCGTTCAGGGGCAGGCGGTAGACGGCCATTGCCCGGGTGTCGACATAGGTCAACTCGACCTGGACACCACGCCTTTCCTCGCAGAGTTGAAGAATCGGCCCGAGGTACTTGTCCGGCACCAGAAGGGTAGCGCGGATCCAGGGCTCCTCAATGCGTGCTATATTGCTCGGATCGGGCATGTCGACTGGGTTGTGTATCTTCTTTACGGTGCCGTCGACGAGATTGACCCCGTAGACGACGCTGGGGCTGGTAGTAATAAGGTCGAGGTCGAACTCACGCTCCAAGCGCTCCTGGACTATCTCGAGGTGCAGCAAACCCAGGAACCCGCAGCGGAAGCCTAAGCCCAGCGCTGCCGAGGTTTCAACGTCGAAGTGAAAACTGGCATCGTTGAGGTGTAGCTTCTCCAAACTAACCCGCAGGTCCTCGTACTGGCCGGTATCTGCCGGAAAGAGGCCGCAGAAGACGACCGGCACCGACGGCTTGAAGCCTGGCAGCGCCTCGGCCGCCGGTGACTTATCATCGGTGATGGTATCGCCAACACTGGTGTCGGCGACGGTCTTGATGGCGGCGGTGATGTAACCAACCTCGCCGGGGCCGAGGCTTTCGACACGTTCCGGCTTGGGCCGGAAGTGACCGGCCTGCTCGACCTGATGGGTGGCGCCGGTTGCCATCATGCGGATCTTCATGCCCTTCGTGAGGCGGCCGTCCCGAACCCGGACAAGGATTACAACGCCCAGGTACGGGTCGTACCAGCTGTCGACGAGGAGCGCCTTCAAGGGCTTATATTGGTCGCCAGTTGGCGGTGGCAGGCGCTCGAGCAGAGCCTCCAGCACGTCGTCAACGCCGGCACCGGTCTTGGCTGAGATCTTGAGCGCGTCAGAGGCGTCGAGGCCGACGACGTCCTCAATTTGGTTCTTGACGCGTTCGGGCTCGGCCGCTGGCAGGTCGATCTTGTTTAAAACCAGGACGATCTCGTGGTCGGCGTCTAGCGCCAGATAGACGTTTGCCAGCGTCTGCGCCTCGACCCCTTGCGTCGCGTCGACGACTAACAAAGAACCCTCGCAGGCGGCCAAGGAACGGCTGACCTCGTAGGTGAAATCCACGTGGCCAGGCGTATCCATCAAATTCAGCACGTAGGTCTCGCCGTCGCGCGCCTTGTATTGCAGGCGCACGGTCTGCGCCTTGATGGTGATGCCGCGCTCGCGCTCAATATCCATCGAATCGAGCACCTGGTCCTTCATCTCGCGCTCGCTCAGCCCGCCGCAGATCTGGATCATGCGGTCGGCCAACGTCGACTTGCCGTGATCGATATGGGCGATGATGGCGAAGTTGCGGACATTCGTGAGGTCGGACATGGCGGGGCTGTCTAGCACCCGCCGTCCGGAGGCTCAATCCCTATCCGGCGCCCCCCCAAGGTTCTTGATATAGCCAATCAGACGCGCCCGCCCGCGCCGCCGATGCTGGGATCAGGCTCGGAATTAGGGCCAGACCCGCGCGTCTCA
>PTLJ01000184.1 GCA_002938045.1 Alphaproteobacteria bacterium MarineAlpha3_Bin4 | reverse complement strand
GTGACATCGTCGCCGCTGAGAGGAAAGGCGGGCGGCGACCATTGATCAGCGCGTTTGAGGATGGCAATCCAGCTTTCCGTGCGTTCGCTAGGTAATCGCGGCCCTAGCGCCAGTTCCTTGGCCCAGGCGAGGAGGCAGAGGTCGCACACTCGGTCTGCACCGAGGCGCCGGATAGCCAGCTTTTCTGCCGCATCGCCCATATCGGCGTCGATCTCCACCCCTGGCGACACGAGTCCGGCGAACCGGTCTCGATTGGCGTTGGAAAGACGCAGCCGCCCGCTGATTGTCTCGGCGCCAGCAGCGTCTGTGTCGACGAGGGCGGCCAAACGCCTTAGTGCGTCGGGGCTCACCGACGGGATGACGATGGCCCGTGTCTCAAGCCAATTGAGCATGCGCAGGCGATTGATGTCGCCTAGCTCCGGTAGGATATGTTCTATCACCCGTTCGCCCCGCATCATCAGCGCCACGTCCGCGGGGTAAGGCGTGAGTAAGATTCGGAATAGCTCGTCGCGCACCCGTTCGCCGGAGAGCCCGGTTAGCTTACCCGCCCTCGACCGGCAGGCGGCGAGAGCGTCGCGGTTGGCCGGTGGTCGCCCATAGGCGCCCTGAAAGCGGAAAAACCTAAGGATTCGGAGAACGTCCTCGTCGACCCGCGCCTGCGCCAGGCCAACGAAACGGATTCGACCGTCGGCGAGGTCGGAAATACCGTCGTAAGGATCGTAGACGTCGCCTTCGGGTGACGCAGACATGGTGTTAACGGTGAAATCGCGGCGGCTGGCATCTACCACCCAATCGTCGGTAAAGGCGACCTTGGCGTGCCGCCCGTCGGTCTCAACATCGCGGCGCAGGGTCGTAATCTGGAAGCTCTTGCGGTCGACAATGGCGGTCACCGTGCCGTGTTCGATGCCGGTCGGCACGGCTTTGATCGCGGCCCTTTCCAACAAGCCAATGACGGTCTCGGGCGGGTCGGGGGTGGCAATGTCGATATCGATAACCGGCCGCTTGGCAAGGGCATCGCGGACGCAACCGCCGACGAACCTGACCGCTGCGCCGTCGGCCTGTAGGGCGTCGATCACAGCTTGCGTCTCCGCAGTTGTGATCCAGTCCTGTGGCGGAAGCTTTCCGGTCGGTTTGGGGGCAGAGGGAATAAGAGCCACAACGGTTCTCATATGCTGTTGGCGCGTCGGCCAGGATTATCCGGTTGCGTTATTTGAACGTTGGCGGGATAATTTTGCCACCTTCCAGGCGCGGAGATATATATTCGCCGGTGCCGGGCGCTTCGCCGCTGGTCAAGGCAACTATCACCAGACCGGCAATCATCAGCGCGAAACCAGTGACGATGGACCAGAACACGGCGCCGCTCTCTACCGTCGGCAGTTCGTCGCCGCGGGCCTTGGATCGGTGGCGCAGGACGTACACCCAGACGAGATACAGAACCAACGGCGTCAGTAACGGCAGCGCGTAGTTGAGGATGATTCGGCTCATGCGTCCCTCAGAACTTCATAGAGGTTTATCAACATTCCCGCGGTCGCGCCCCAGATGAAATAGCCGTCGTAGGGAATGGCGTGGAAATGACGCATCGTGCCTTGAATTTTTCGGCTGTGGCGCGCGTGGTTGGCCGGGTCCATGAGAAACGCCAGCGGCCCCTCGAACACCTCCTCGACCTCGTGCAGATCGGGCGAGATGTCGAACGGAGGCTCGACCATGGCGACGACCGGCGTCACCGCGAACCCGGTCCGTGTTCGGTACTCGGCCAGCCGTCCGACGATTTCAACGTGGCGGCGGTTGAGGCCGACCTCCTCCTCGGTCTCCCTCAGAGCCGTCTCCTCCGGCGTCCCGTCGCCCGGATCCATGTGGCCGCCAGGGAAGCTGATCTGCCTGGGATGGTGGGCGAGGTGGCTTGCACGTTGGGTTAACATCGTAGTCACGCCGTCCGTGCGGTTGACCAGCGGCACCAGGACCGCCGCTGGCACCAGGTCGTCGGCCGGCTTGGTATCGGGATTGAGGTCGTGGTCGCCACGCATTTGTCCGGCCGCCAAGGTCTGATCCTCGAATCGCCTGATGATATTGGTCTTGTCCATGGTCCCGCCCTATTGACGCTTCTACAACGTGCCGATAGCGAAGAAATCGCCGTTCGACCAAACACCGTAGATTTGTTTGTCTCCGAACCGTTCTTCAACGCCCAACGATACCAATTCGTAATATACCGGCCGCACCAGCTTCGCTTCCAGATTGCCATCGAGCGTCACGTAAGGGCTTGGTTCCAGCGTCTCAGAATCGATGTCGACGCGCAACGGGTGGTCGCCGTCGACGTTCACGATTTTGTCAATATTGGTGCGCAAACTGATTGCCTGATCGGAGCCTTCGCCGATTGTTGACATCTCGACGGCAAGGAACGGCGCGTCTTCAACCGTGACTCGCGCCATTTCAGCTGGCGTAATCAACCAGTACGCCCCGGCCTCGTCGCGCCGGAGAACCGTGGCAAAAAGTTTGACCAGTTCTTTGCGGCCGATGGGCGAGCCATGGTAATACCAGATCCCGTTCCTGTCGATGCACATGTCGATGTCGCCGCACACGATCTGGCCGGGGCGAGGCGCGATACCCTTGGGGCTGGCGCCGCCTTCGGCGGCATATTGTGAAATATTACTTAGGTCCGGCATTTTTCGGGACATAATTCAAGCTACAATTCACCGATCCGGGAGGCGTTAACGTGGTTGCCACTGCCAAGAATAAATCGAAACGGAGTGGAGATAAATCCAATCAATTGATCAACGGCGTCGATCAACTTGGCCACGATCTAACGGCCGCTCGCAAGGGCATCGGGCAATGCATCTTCGGCCAGGATCGCGTCATCGAGGAAACCTTGGTAACCCTGGTCTCCGGCGGACACTTATTGTTGATCGGTGTGCCCGGCCTGGGCAAGACCAAATTGGTTGAAACCATCGGCACCGTATTCGGTCTTGACGACCGGCGGGTGCAATTCACCCCAGATCTAATGCCGGCCGATATCCTTGGCTCCGAGGTGCTTGAGGAGTCGGAAACCGGCAAGCGGTCGTTTCGCTTCATCCGCGGGCCTGTGTTCTGTCAGGTGTTGCTCGCCGACGAGATCAACCGTGCCAGCCCGCGCACCCAGTCCGCGTTGTTGCAGGCGATGCAGGAGCACCGCGTCTCGGTCGCTGGACAGTATCACGATCTGCCGACGCCGTTTCACGTGCTAGCGACCCAGAACCCGCTCGAGCAGGAAGGCATCTATCCGCTGCCGGAAGCCCAACTCGATCGATTCTTCATGCAGGTTGACATCGAGTACCCGGACCTGAAGGCGGAGCGGGATATCCTGATCCATACAACCGGCAGCAACGACGACACGCCAGTCCAGGTGATGGACGCTGAAGCCCTAATGGCGGGTCAGCGGTTGGTTCGTCGCATCCCAGTCGGCGAAAGCGTCGTCTCGGCGATTCTCAACCTAGTTCGCGCCGGGCGGCCCGAATCAACCGACGTCGACGACGTCAACAAGCACGTCTCGTGGGGTCCGGGGCCGCGTGCCAGCCAGGCCATGATGCTGGGTGTGCGCGCGCGCGCCGTCATCCAGGGGCGCCTCGCGCCGAGCGTTGACGACGTCCTCGCCCTCGCCCACCCAATTCTTCGACACCGGATGGCGCTCAGCT
>PTLJ01000183.1 GCA_002938045.1 Alphaproteobacteria bacterium MarineAlpha3_Bin4 | reverse complement strand
AAAACCGTGCTATGTTAGAAAATAACGATCATTCCGTACGCGCGATGACAATTAACGAGGGAACCGGGATGGACGTGGGAAAGGCGGATAAAATCGCAGCGGTTGGCCAGAGCGGGCGCGAACCGCAACGACAGAAGGATCTTGAAGAGGAAGCCCAGGACGACGGCGCCCGCGACGGCGGCGAAGAACAGCCGCGCAAGCTCGGCGAGGCGTTTGCCATCGACGGATTGCTGGCCGGCGGTGTGACGCCCGAGGTGCAGCGTGCCTTGGACGGCCTGTCGGGTCAGATCGAACCCTTGCGCGCCGAACTGGAGCTCGCACGCGGCCGCGTCACGCGGCTACAGGAAGAGGCCAACATGCACCCGTTCCTGCCGCTTCCCAACCGGCGCGAGTTCTTGCGCGAGCTCGGCTTGGTGCTTAGCCATCAGCAGCCCGGCTCGGTCCCTCCGGCGCTCGCCATCGTGCATTTCTCCGGCGCCGAGGCGATTCGTATTCAGGCCGGCCGGGCTGCCCTCGACGGTGCGCTGCAACACGCCTACTCATTGATAACGGTGGTGCTTGGCGGGACCGATGTAATCGGCAGCCTCGGCGGTAACGATTTCGGTATCATCCTGCTTGCTGGCGACCCGGAATCGGTGACTTGCAAAAGAGCTGATCTGACGGCGGCTATCCATGACCAGCCGTTCGTCTGGCAAGGTGTGGAATACAGGTTTAACCCGCAGATTGGGTTCGCCGCCATCACCGGCGACGTGATGCCAGAGCGCGTACTCGAAACTGCCGATCGCGACCTGCTGTCGAAATGATCAGGCGATAATGTCGGGCAGCAATTTGTTTTCGATGCGTATAATCTCGTCCTTAAGCACCAACTTACGCTTCTTTAAACGTTGTATCTGAAGCTGATCGAACGGGCGTGTTGCCGCCAGACGGGCGATGACGTCGTCCAAATCGCGGTGTTCGCTTTGCAGTTCAGCGAGCTTATTCTGCAGCGCCGCAGTGTCGTCCATCGGTCTCGTCAGCTGTTATTCGACGCCCAAATGATAGCAAAAATCGGCGCTTAGCGGTAGAGACGGCGCGAGAGCGCGACGCAAGTGCTTCCGCCAGTGGATTCGCGCACCGGGTTGCTGTAACATATTCGGTGGTTTGCCGTGACATGAACGTCTTAAGTGGAAGCTGATCCAAAGGAGATTATGCCATGAGCCTGGAGGATAGGATCGACGCCTTAAAGGAAAAACACCACGTCCTAGAAACCGCTCTTGAAGCAGAAAACAACCGACCTCACCCCGACGACGCAGCCGTCTCCAGCCTCAAAAAACAAAAACTCCGAATTAAGGACGAAATCGCGAGTCTGCCTGCGAGCCACTAAGCAGTTCGCGGCTCGCCATCGCCGGGGTCATATGCGCTCTGGCCCCAGCTCCAATCTGCGTGACAGTGCCTCGTGCGCGAGAACCCGTTTAGTCGAGCATCCAACGACGACCACGACGTCGCCTAAATTTTCTTTGCCGCCTCACGGAGCTTGAATTTCTGAATTTTCCCAGTCGATGTCTTCGGCAGCGGACCGAAAACAACGTTCCTAGGTGCCTTGTAGTGGGCTAGATTGTCGTGGCAGAAGTCGATGATCTCCCGTTCGTCCACATTTCCAGCGCTTTCCTTTAGCTCGACGAAGGCGCAGGGCGTCTCGCCCCAGTTGTTGTCCGGCTTGGCGACGACCGCGGCGGCGAGCACGGCGGGGTGCTCGTAGAGCATGCCCTCGACCTCGATCGACGAAATGTTCTCGCCACCAGAGATGATGATATCCTTCGAGCGGTCCTTGAGCCTGAGATAACCGTCAGGCTCGATCACGCCGAGATCGCCCGAATGGAACCAGCCGCCGGCGAACGATTGCTCGGTCGTCTCGGCGTTTTTAAGGTAGCCCTTCATGACGATGTTGCCCTTGAACATGACCTCACCCATGGTCTCACCGTCGTTGGGCACCGGAGTCATGGTCTCCGGGTCCATCACTGTCAACCCCTGCAGCACGTGGTACTTGACGCCTTGGCGGCATTTTTTGGCGATCTGCTCCCCGATCGCAAGATCGTCCCACTCCCGGTGCCAAGCGCACATCACCGCTGGTCCATAGGTCTCGGTCAGGCCGTATACGTGGGTGACGTTGAAGCCCTGGCGATGCATCTCCTCCAGCGTTGCTGCCGGTGGCGGTGCGGCCGCGGTCATCACGTTAACGGTATGGTCAAAATCACGTTTCTCGTCCTCGCTGGCATTGATGACGAAGTTGAGCACGATTGGCGCGCCGCAGAAATGTGTCACGCCAAGCTCGGCGATGGCGTCATAGATGTTGGTGGCGTTAACCCGGCGCAGGCAAACGTTGGTACCTGCAACGGCGGCGATGGTCCATGGGAAGCACCAGCCATTGCAATGGAACATCGGCAACGTCCACAGATAGACCGGGTGATGGCCCATGTTCCAGCCGATAGCGTTACTAAGCGCGTTCAGATACGCGCCACGGTGGTGATAGACGACGCCCTTAGGATCGCCGGTGGTGCCCGAGGTATAGTTGAGGGAGATCGCCTGCCATTCGTTGTCAGGAAGGCTCCTCGCGAAGTTGGGATTGCCTTCGTCGAGGAACGCCTCGTAGTCCTTCTCACCGAGCCGCTCACCGTCGACCCGGTTTTCCGAATCGTCGACGTCGATGACAATGATGTCGCGCCCCAACTTGGCGAGGGTGTCACGGACAGTAGCCGAGAACTCTGTGTCGGTGATAAGGAGTTTTGTCTCACCGTGATTGAGGATGAAGGCGATAGTGGCTGCGTCCAAGCGAACATTTAGCATGTTGACGACGGCGCCGATCATTGCCGGACCGAACGCCGATTCATACGTCTCCGGCGTGTTCGAGCCCATGATCGCGACCGTGTCACCAGGCCCGATGCCGCGCCCGGCCAAGGCGGATGCTAAACGCCGGGAGCGGGCGTAAGTTTGGCTCCAGGTAAAGTGCTTGGCGCCGTGGACGATGGAAACGTGGTCGGGGTAGATGGCGGCCGTCCGCTCCAGGAATGACAGCGGCGTGAGCGGCGTGTAGTTGGCCGTCGTTTGGTTGAGATCAATTTCGTATATGCTGCTAACGGTCATATTGCCCCGGTCGATTAATTGTTTTCAGTGCCGAGACTGCCATAAACCAGCTTTGCAAAAAACGACGTTTTACCTCAGACTTCTGTGAAAGCCCCCCGTTAAAATACTGAAGTGAGAGCGACAATAGATGAATTCAAAACGGAGGTGGTCATGAGCAACGCATATGATAAGGCTTTTGACCGGTCGCTTGAGCATCCAGACGGATTTTGGGGTGATGCGGCGCAGGAGGCCGGCTGGCACAAAACGTGGGATCGTGTGCTGGACGACAAGGGCAAACTATTTTGTCGCTGGTTTGTAGGTGCCGAATGCAAAGTCTGCAACAACGCGCTAGACCGCGATGTCGAAAGTGGCCGCACCGATCAGCCAGCGTCGATCTTTGATAGCCCGGTTACCGGCGGTACGGTGCGCCCCTATAGCTATAAAGAGCAGCGCGACGAACCGGCTAAATTTGCCTACGTGCTTTGCGGCCAAGGCTGCGCGGCGGTGATCGGCGGCTGATGTTGCCCGAAGGCAAGGTCACGGTCATCACCGGCGCGGCGCAGGGCATTGGCTTCGCCTGCGCTAAGCG
>PTLJ01000182.1 GCA_002938045.1 Alphaproteobacteria bacterium MarineAlpha3_Bin4 | reverse complement strand
GGCATTGGCAAGTCGACTCTCTTGTTGCAAGTGGCGGCGGCGCTCTCGGCCAACTTCAAGTGCGCCTATATCTCGGGCGAAGAGGCCATCGACCACCTGCGGCTCAGAGCTCAGCGCCTCGGCGTCGAGGATGCATCGGTGAGCCTGGCGACGGCGACCAACGTGCGCGACATCAACTCCTCCCTCAGCGACGCCGAGGCGCCGGACGTGGTGATCATCGATTCGATTCAGACCATGTTCATCGACAGCCTGGAATCGGCGCCCGGCACCGTGGCCCAGGTTCGGACCTCGGCCCAGGAGCTGATCCGCCTCGCCAAACGGCGTGAGTTCTCCATCATCTTGGTCGGCCACGTCACCAAAGACGGCCAGATCGCGGGCCCGCGCGTCCTCGAACACATGGTCGATACGGTACTCTATTTCGAGGGTGAACAGAGCCACCAGTTCCGAATCCTGCGGGCGGTCAAGAACCGCTTTGGCCCAGCCGATGAGATCGGCGTTTTTGAGATGTCTGCGGCCGGACTGATGGAAGTGGCCAACCCGTCAGTTCTGTTCCTGTCGCAACGGCCGGGCGAGGTCAACGGCGCCAGCGTCTTCGCTAGCATGGAAGGCAGCCGCCCGGTGCTGGTTGAGATCCAGGCCCTGATTGCGACCTCGACGCAGGCCACGCCGCGGCGCGCCGTGGTCGGCTGGGACTCGGGCCGGCTTGCGATGGTGATGGCGGTTCTCGACAGCCGGTGCGGGCTTGCGCTTGGCGGGTCCGAGGTGTACCTAAACGTTGCCGGCGGCCTCAAGATCGGCGAACCGGCGGCCGACTTGGCTGTTGCCGCGGCCCTAGTTTCGTCTTGGACCGGGGTGCCCGTGCCGCCGGAAACAGTGGTGTTTGGAGAGATTGGACTGTCCGGCGAGGTGCGGGCGGTATCGCACCGCGACTCCCGCCTCAAGGAAGCCGAGAAGCTAGGCTTCAGCTGCGCGATCGTGCCTGCGGTCGGCGAACAGAAAAGGAATGGTAAGACGCGCCGCATAGGAAAGATCGCAATCACCGAAATGACGCATCTGACCGACCTTCTGGTGTTGTTCTCAGACCGCCGAGGAGCGGTTGGCCAAACGCCCACCGTAACGGGCCTAGCCGCTGGCCGGGCGCGGCATGGATAGCCTGGGTGATCTGCCGTTCAGTGTTTTCGACGTCGGTGTCATCTCCATTCTATTTGTCTCGGCCTTGCTCGCTTATGTGCGCGGGTTTGTCCATGAACTTCTCACCGTCGCTGGTTGGGTCGGCGCCTTTTTCGCCACCATTTACGGCTTTCCGCACCTTAAGCCGCTCGCCCACTACCTTATCCCGATCGAACTGGCGGCCGACCTGGCCGCCGGCGTCACTATTTTCGTCATCTCGTTGGCGATAGTGTCGAGCCTGACGCGTAACGTGGCCAAGCGCGTCAAGGACAGCGCCCTGGGCGCCCTCGACAGGGCGCTCGGGTTCTTATTCGGGCTGGCGCGCGGCGCGGTCATCGTCTGCATCGCCTATATCGGCCTCGAACTAGTCATTCCCCGCGCCCTCCAGCCGGTCTGGGTTCGAGATGCGCGCTCCATGGAATTGATTATTCCAGGCAAAGAACTGCTGACGTCGTTGATTCCGGACCGCGTTGGCAATTCGGTTTTTGGCGCCGCCGGCAAGGTCCGCGACGAGGCGGAGAAAGCGATCGGTGCTAACACGGTCATGCGTGAGCTATTATCCCCTGTACCGAAGAGCGAGGCGGCTGGCGATCAAGGCGCGTACGACGACAATGAACGTCAGGACATGCAGCGCCTGATCGAAGGCAACCAATAACAATGAACCGCGAGCCGAGCAAACACACGATGCAGAGAGAACTTGAATTTCCGCAATACCCTTACCGCCCCTTGCCTCGCGAGGCCGGTGCCGAGGAGGAATGCGGCCTGTTTGGCATTTACGGCAACGCTGACGCCGCGACCCACACGGCGCTTGGACTGCATTCGCTGCAGCATCGCGGCCAGGATTCCGCCGGCATCGTCGCCTACGACGGCGAGCAGTTTCACAGCCACCGGGCTTTGGGATTGGTTGGTGACAACTTTGGCTCACCCGATATCATGGACCGGCTCGAGGGCAACGTGGCAATCGGCCACGTGCGCTATTCGACCAGCGGCGAATCAGTGCTGCGCAACGTACAACCGCTGTTCGCCGAGTTCAAATTCGGCGGCCTCGCCGTCGCCCACAACGGCAACCTGACCAACGCGCACACGCTCAGGCATGAACTGGTGCAGCGCGGGTGCATCTTTCAGTCGACCAGCGATTCAGAGAACATCATTCACCTAGTCGCCATCAGCGAATACGGCCAGGTGGTCGATAAGCTGACCGACGCCCTGGACCAGATCGAGGGCGCCTATTCTCTGGTCGCCATGACCCAGAAGAAGCTCATCGGTTTGCGCGATCCCTATGGCGTCCGGCCGCTCGTACTCGGCCGCCTCAGCAACTCCCATATCCTGACATCGGAGACCTGCGCACTCGACATTATCGGCGCCGAATTCGTCCGTGACGTTGAGCCCGGTGAGATCGTCGTAATTGATGACAAGGGCTTACACAGCCTCAAGCCTTTTAGAAAGCGGCCGGAACGGTTCTGCATATTTGAATACATATACTTCGCCCGGCCTGACAGCGTCATGGAGGGCAAGAACGTCTACGCCGTGCGCAAAGCGATCGGTGCCGCACTGGCGCGCGAGAGCTACATTGATGCTGACCTCGTCGTGCCGGTACCGGATTCTGGTGTTCCGGCGGCAATCGGATACGCCGCACAGGCTGGTCTGCCGTTCGAATTCGGCATTGTCCGAAATCACTATGTCGGTCGCACCTTCATCGAACCCACCGACCAGATCCGCCACCTGGGAGTGCGCCTGAAACACAACGCCAACGCGGCGCACCTGTCGGGTAAACGAGTGGTCCTGGTCGACGATTCGATCGTCCGCGGTACGACCTCAATCAAGATTGTCGAGATGCTCCGTACCGCCGGCGCCTCGGAGGTCCACATGCGGATTTCTAGCCCGCCCAACACCCATTCCTGCTTCTATGGCATCGACACTCCGAAGCGCCAGGAGCTGCTAGCGGCGCAGATGGATGTCTCCGGCATGGCCAAGCATATCGGTGTCGATAGCCTGTCGTTCATCTCCATCGATGGCCTCTATCAGGCGGTCTGCGGCGCCTCCCGGGACGGCGATACACCGCAGTATTGCGACGCCTGCCTCAGCGGCGAGTACCCGATTCCGCTTACCGACCGGGAGCATGAACCGGCCCCCACCCTGTTGACACTGCTGGATGAAAGCAACTGATGACGGGAGGCCAGCTCGAAGGCCGTATCGCGCTCATCACGGGTGCGTCGCGCGGCATCGGCGCCGCTGTTGCCCGGCGCTTCGCCGCCGAGGGGGCACAACTGGTCCTGGTCGCGCGCACCACCGGCGGCCTCGAAGACGTGGACGACGAAGTGCGCAAAATTTCGGGCGAACGAGCGACTTTGGTACCGCTGGATCTTACTGATTACGCAGGCATCGATAATCTGAGCGCGGCGCTCTACAAGCGCTTTGGCCGACTCGACGCACTGATCGGTAATGCCGGTGAGCTCGGCGTGCTGAGCCCGATGGGGCACATCGACCCTGAGACATGGGACCGGGTAATAGCCGTCAACCTGACTGCTAACTG
>PTLJ01000181.1 GCA_002938045.1 Alphaproteobacteria bacterium MarineAlpha3_Bin4 | reverse complement strand
CTGATCGCGCCGATTGCCATGGACGACGGCCTTCGCTTCGCGATCCGCGAGGGGGGGCGTACCGTTGGCGCCGGTGTCGTTGCCGAGGTCATCGAGTAGTAGGAGGTGAAATCTCATTTGGGACGCCGGACATTGACGGTCCGGGTCGGTTGTCCGATAGCATTCGGCGCGGCCTCGACAACCGGGCCCTTCTGAGAGTAGGAGACTAGGGGGATAGCTCAGTTGGTAGAGCGGCGGTCTCCAAAACCGCAGGTCCCGGGTTCAAGTCCTGGTGCCCCTGCCACCGCCTCGAATGTCTCGCGGTTTCGATCGCGAATAGTTCAATTCGTTTGGAAGACAAGATGACGAAGATAAACCCGGCCCAATTTATCCAGGAAGTACGCCAGGAAGCGTCGAAGGTGACTTGGCCGACCCGCAAGGAAACGGGCGTTTCGACCGCTATGGTTTTTGTGATGGTGATCCTGGCGGCACTGTTCTTTTTACTTGTCGATCAGATCCTGCAGTTTGGTGTGAAGCTGATCTTGGGGCTCGGGAGTTAATGACAGTGGGGCATCGTTGGTATGTCATTCACGTCTACTCTGGCTTCGAGAAGAAGGTCGCGCAATCGATCGAGGAACAGGCCAACCAAGCCGGTATGGACGACCTTATTGATCAAGTGATGGTTCCCATCGAAGAAGTCGTCGAAATGCGTCATGGTGCCAAGGTCAATGCCGAACGCAAGTTCTTCCCGGGCTACGTGCTTGTCCGGATGGAATTGACGGAAGAGAGCTGGCATCTGGTCAAGTACACGCCGAAGGTAACGGATTTTCTCGGCGGCAAAGGCCGTCCGATACCCATCACCGACGCCGAAGCCGATCGCATTCTTTTTCAGGTAAAGGAAGGCATCGAGCGGCCGCAGCCGGCAGTGATGTTTGAGATTGGGGAAGAGGTGCGGGTTTGTGACGGGCCGTTCAATTCATTCAACGGCTTCGTCGAGGACGTCGACAAAGAACGCGCGCGACTCAAGGTCTCGGTGTCTATTTTCGGTCGCGCGACCCCCGTCGAGTTGGAGTATGGACAGGTTGAGAAAGTTTAGTTTTGGCGGTAATGCCGGCGCATGTGTGTGGCCCGCCATGGCTGGACCACGCACTCGATATAGGATGCGAGAGACATTCGCGGGACAATTAGAAAGCTGAGGATGAAATGGCAAAGAAAGTCTCGGGATACATCAAGTTGCAGGTGCCAGCGGGACAGGCAAACCCGTCGCCACCGATCGGGCCGGCGCTCGGCCAGGCCGGCTTGAACATCATGGAGTTCTGCAAAGCGTTTAACGCTGAGACCAAGAACGACGAGACCGGCGTTCCTATCCCGGTGGTCATTACCGCCTATCAGGACCGGACATTCAGTTTCGTACGCAAGACGCCGCCTACGAGTTATTTCCTGAAAAAGGCCGCCCGCCTTCCCAAGGCGTCGGGAGAACCGGGCAAGGAGCCCGTCGGGCGCGTGACCATGCGGCAGGTCCGCGAGATCGCCGAAAAGAAGATGATCGATCTCAACACCACCGACATAGAACAAGCGGCGAAGATGATTGCTGGTTCGGCCCGCTCGATGGGCATAGAAGTGGAGGGCGCGTGATGGCCAAGTACGGAAAGCGTCTGCGCAAGTCGTACGAAGGGATCGATCGCGAGACCGACTATTCGATCGTCGATGCGATCAAGCTGATCAAGAATGGCGCATCATTGACGCGGTTCGACGAAACCGTCGAGATCGCCATCAACCTGAGTGTCGACCCTCGCCACGCAGATCAGATGGTGCGCGGCACGGTTACGCTTCCACATGGTACCGGTAAGGCGCTGCGCGTTGCCGTCTTTGCCAAGGGTGACAAGGCCAAAGAAGCCGAAGATGCGGGGGCCGATCTGGTCGGCGGCGACACGTTGGCCGAAAAGATTCAGCAGGGCGAAATCAATTTTGATCGCTGCATCGCCACCCCGGACATGATGGCTGTCGTCGGCAAGCTCGGAAAGATCCTAGGGCCTAAAGGTTTGATGCCTAATCCTAAGCTCGGCACGGTAACGCCAGACGTGGCTAATGCTGTTAAGGCGGCTAAAGCCGGTCAGATCGAGTTTCGTGTAGAGAAGGCGGGCATCGTTCACGCAGGCGTAGGCAAGGCCAGCTTCAGCGATGAATCTTTAACCGAAAACGTTACGGCGTTCATTGATGCTATTGCCAAGGCTAAACCGAAAGGCGTCAAGGGTACGTATATGAAAAAAGCCAGTCTGAGTTCGACCATAGGGCCTGGTGTACGGCTGGATGTAAATAGTATCGCCGGTTGATTTGGCAAAGGGATAACCGCTGGCGCCGATGGCGGCGGCGGGTGAGGGAGAGGGTCAACCCACTCCCGACCTGTCCGAGACTGCAGGTGCCGCGTTGGCGGTGTAATGGGGTAATCCCGCCTGCATAGACGGTGCAAAATTCGTTTTCGGGACGCCTTTAGGCTCCTGCAAGACGGCTTGAACTGTTGCACTGGACAGGAGAGTCGTTCCTCGAACGGACAGCCCGTTGGGCTTCCCTTGGGGACAAAAGTGCAACGGCATCGATGTCTCTTGGTATAGGAGAGATGCCACAAACTGGAGACGATAATTGGACCGAACTCAGAAAGAAGGATTGGTCGCTTCGTTGCATCAAACGTTTAAGGATGCCTCGATCGTCGTTGTCACCCACTATTCCGGGTTGACGGTGGCGGAGATGGGTGTTCTCCGCAACAAGATGCGCGAAGCGGGCGCGAACTTCAAAGTTACAAAGAATCGGCTCACGCGTCGTGCCCTCGAAGGAACACAATATGAGGGATTGAGCGGTATGTTCACTGGTCCGACGGCAATTGCCTATTCGGAGGACCCGGTGGCCGCCGCTAAGGCCGCCGTCAGCTTCTCGAAGGAAAACAAGAAGCTGATCGTTTTGGGCGGCGCCGTTGGTGACGAGCAACTCGACACCATTAGGGTCAAGGCCCTGGCGGCGCTGCCGTCTCTCGACGATCTTCGCGCAAAGATCATTAGCATGCTGCAAACACCGGCAACACGTATCGTCAGCGTGCTGCAGACTCCAGCAGGACAGGTTGCACGGGTTTTGGGTGCCTATGGTCAGAAGTGTCAAGAGGGCGCGTGAAATCAGAGATCCAGTTGCCACACAGTTCGAGCCTAAGGAGTGAATCAAATGGCTGACTTGCAGAAGATTGCAGATGAACTTTCGGGCCTGACCGTCATGGAGGCGGCGGAGCTCTCAAAATTGCTTGAGGGACAATGGGGCGTTTCGGCCGCTGCCCCGGTTGCGGTCGCGGCTGCCGGTGCGCTGGACGCCGCGGACGCGGGTGGTGATGCGGCCGCCGATAAGACTGAGTTCGACGTCATCCTAGCCGCCTTCGGTGACAAGAAGATCAACGTCATCAAGGAAGTGCGCGTGATTACCGGGCTTGGCCTGAAGGAGGCCAAGGAGTTGGTTGAAACGGCGCCGAACCCGGTCAAGGGAGGCGTCGGGAAGGAACAGGCCGAAGAAATCAAGAAGAAGCTAGAAGAAGCCGGGGCTACGGTTGAGTTCAAGTAGGTTGCCTGCTCTGGTGCGAAGTCGACCCTGGATTGAAAGTTAAACATGGAATTGGCCGGCGGTTTGGGTCTGCCGTCTGGCCCTGGACGAAAAAATACACATCCGCCCGCATAGGCCTTACCGGGGTCGGAAAAGTGGGTGTGCTT
>PTLJ01000180.1 GCA_002938045.1 Alphaproteobacteria bacterium MarineAlpha3_Bin4 | reverse complement strand
GGCATCGCCAAGGTCGAGTTAGCCATCGCTGAGGGCAAGCAGCAACGCGACAAGCGCCAAACAGTGAAACAACGCGATTGGGACCGTCAGAAAGCGCGGCTGCTTCGCAATAAGGACTGACGCCAATGTTATGGGCGACTTATGATCAACGAGACTGTTAATAGTTAGAGAGTGGCGACGAAAATACTAGCTAAGACGATAAAAGGAACCCACCCCAGAAAGTGAGCATCCGTAAATGACATTCGGAACTTAGACGATGATGCCATACAACTCCCATAAGACAGCCCAGAACCGCCAGTCATCTTGCGTCCTGCTGGAGAGCTCCGCGACTTTTAACGTGGAGAGTACTGGGCATCACCGAACAGATTCCGACGAGTTTCTTCATCCATTCCCTTACTGATGTCACGCCGTTCATCGGCAAGAACCTCCAGTCCCCTCTGCACCGCCGGTCGAACTTCGATTGCATCTAGCCACCTTTTGACGTTGGGATAATTGTTTTCGTCGTGACCCTTGCGAGAGGGATTTCGTGCCCACGGGAATGCAGCTATATCTGCGATCGAATATTCTCCTGCCAGATACTCAATCTCTCCGAGGCGGCGGTCCATCACACCGTAAAGACGGCCTGCCTCGTTAGTATAGCGCTCGACAGCATAGTCTATCTGCTCCGGCGCGTAATTGCGGAAATGATGCGCCTGGCCGAATAACGGTCCGATACCGCCCATCTGGAACATCAGCCACTGAATTACCAAATAGCGCTTGTCCATAGGCTGGGGCATGAATCGGTTCGTCTTTTCCGCCAAATACATGAGCATGGCGCCCGATTCGAATAATGAGTAGGGCTTGCTGCCAGGCCCGTCTGGATCAACCATCGCCGGCATCTTGTTGTTGGGGCTAATCTTCAGAAATGCTGGATCAAACTGATCGCCATGGTTGATGTTGATCGGAATCACTCGGTAGGGAAGTCCTGTTTCCTCCAGCATGATGTGTATCTTGTGACCGTTTGGTGTCGGCCATGTATAGAGATCGATCATTGCTATTCCTGGTCGGCGTCAATGCCTGAGTGCGAGGGATCATACTACTACAAATGCGGATTGCGGCACCTGCTCACGAAAAGTTATGTTTCTGGCAAATTATGGTACCTTCGATGCGGCCCCCGGACGAGGAGAACTGGAGATGAGCAAACCACTGTTGCATCTGGTATTCGGTGGGGAGGTTAGTGACCCGCAGGGTCTTGAGTTCGTCGACATCGAAAAACTCGACATCGTTGGGATTTATCCCAGCTACGCGAAGGCTCTCGAAGCCTGGCGCGGCGCGAGCCAGGCGCGGGTGGACGAAGCCTGCACCAAATATGTCATTGTCCATATGCATCGGCTTCTCAATCCGGAAACCGAAGAAAACCATAAACGCTGAGGTTGAATATCGGCTATCGCGTGTTGAACGGTACTTCCGTTAGACCGGCTCGCCACCACGAGGCTTGTCATTCTCAATTCGTCAGCTTCCTGCTAGTGTTTTTCCACTTTTCTGCAACCGCATCGTGCGTAATTGGTGGCCGGTTTGCAAGATTTTCTAGTTCGCGCCTTCTGTTAACAGTAACGTTTAAGGTCGACGAATTTGGCGGCCGTCTTTATGGTCTCAGCGTTACAAGTTATCAAACGATTGCCAATCCGGCTCGATCGGGAAGTATTGGTTTTTCGATCTGTTCTCTGGGATCAAAAGATCAGGACAATTATTGACCCTCATGTGGGAAGGAATTCGGTTATGCGCTCGAATACTTCATGGAACATGAGTTCCGTCAGTTTCCTGGTATTGGTGTTGTAGCGCGAGCAATGGTAGCTATCGGCCAGGATCAGTCCATTGGAAAGCCGATGCCATGTGCCGTGTCTGAACTTAAAGGCACTCTTGCGTTCGTCGAGCGTCGCCAGGACGGCCCCATGGGCGAGACCGCCGAGGGCTAGGATCACCTTCAACCGCGTCATGCCGGCAACCTCGCTCACCAGAAAGGATCGACAGGTGGTCGTCTCTGGACCCGTCGGTTTGTTTTCCGGCGGCACGCAACGGACCGCGTTGGTGATCCGGCAATTAACTAGCCTCAAGCTGTCGTCGGCCGTGGCGCCGTAATTACCGACGGCGAAGTTGAACTTCGATAGAGTCGCAAAGAGCAGAGCGCCGGCATAGTCGCCTGTAAACGGACGACCAGTGAGGTTGGCCCCGCGCAACCCCGGTGCCAGCCCGACGATCAGGAGCTCCGCATTGGAGCATCCGAACGCAGGCACGGGAGCGTTGTGCCAAGCAGGATTCAACTGCCGGTTTCTGTCGCGGAACTCAACCAGCCGAGGACATAACCGACACTCCGCATCCGGTTCTAAAATTTCCGTTGAATGATCCATGCCGTTTGGCCTTTACGAGATCAGGCAATTTCTATCTGGTCGTTGAAATCGACCGGCAAGAAGTCATTGCCGTCAAGATCAGGCTTGGCGCCCGGCACGCGTGCGATCCGTTCCTGCAGGTCTTGAAGTTCGATGAAGTTATCGGCCTGGCGACGTAGTTCATCGGCGATCATCGGTGGCTGCGAACGGATTGTACTGACGACCGTGACCCGAAGCCCCTTGCGCTGCACCGCCTCGACCAACCGACGAAAATCGCCATCTCCAGAGAATAAAATAATATGATTGAGCGTTTCCGCCATCTCCATCACATCTATGGCGAGTTCGATGTCCATATTTCCTTTTAACCTGCGGCGACCCGCGGAATCGGTGAACTCCTTAGTCGGTTTGGTGACCATGGTATAGCCGTTGTAATCGAGCCAGTCGATGAGAGGCCGAATCGGTGAATACTCCTGATCCTCGTGCATGGCCGTATAATAGAAAGCTCGGATCAGCCGGACTTCTTCAGTGAACATTTCCAATAGGCGCTTGTAGTCAATGTCGAATCCAAGAGCCCGGGCTGTGGCGTATAGATTTGAACCGTCGATGAATAATGCGGTGCGTTCCTGCGGATAAAGTGTCATTGCAACAAATTCCTAGGCTAAATTGATGCGCTCCCAAATAAATACGCCCTTGAAAGCGCAAGATCCGGCGACCCGCCTAATACCGCGTCACCGGCAAAACAATTATACCTTTCGGTATAAGCGTCTAACTAAAAATAAACTCGGCTTGCTTAAGTACAAGGCTGAACTAGGATAGGAACATTGATTTTCATAGGCGTCGGTGCCAACCTTTCCAGCGATAAATTTGGGCCACCACGCGCGGCTTGCGGCGCGGCTCTGGAAGTGCTCGGCAGCCACGGGATCACCATTGAAAAGCGTTCGAGTTGGTATCATACGGCGCCCGTACCCGCTTCGGAGCAACCCTGGTACGTTAATGGTGTCGCCGAGTTGACGACCGAGATAGCACCGCAAGAACTAATCAAAACACTACTCGCCATCGAGAACCGGTTCGGACGAACACGGACCAAGAAGAATGCGCCGCGCACCATAGACCTCGATCTGATCGCCTATGGCGATGTTGTTTTGAAACCAAGTACCAAGTCGGGCACTCCGCAGCTTCCCCACCCGAGGATGGCTAAACGGGCCTTCGTACTGCTGCCGCTGTCCCAGTTATCGCCAAACTGGCGACATCCGGATTCCGGCGATCATATCCACGATCTCGTTGCGGCGCTTCCGAGCGACCAAAAAATCACCGTGATGGACGACGCCGACGGCCTCTACGGCACCGAGTGGCGACTCGGCCAGCAACCAAGATACTAGTTG
>PTLJ01000018.1 GCA_002938045.1 Alphaproteobacteria bacterium MarineAlpha3_Bin4 | reverse complement strand
GCCAACGAGGTCGATGCGCCGGACCTCGGGGATCCATTCGATCAGAACCAACACGCGCGGCCGTTCGTCGGCGCGGCCGAACACCGCCACTCGCGCGCCCGCGAGCATGCCGTCGGCAGCGGTCATGCGGGCACACAACTCGGAGAAACACTCCGACGGCCAGGTCTTAGCGCGCCAATTGGCGGTTGGCCCAATCGCCAACACTGGCGCGCCTTCCGGGATCATCTCCATCGCCCGACACTGGTGTTCGTCGGAAGTCCAAAGCTTCGGCGCGGGCGGCGCCTCTCCCAACCCGAGCACCCAGGAAAGCTGTATCACTCGATGTCCGGGCTCGCGTGTCCGGTGCATGTGACGCTGCCGTCGCGCGAGCAGCAGGTAGGACAGCGGCGCCTTCCTGAGATCGACGACCATGTCCCAGTAGCGGCCGACGCAGAGCGACCACATCCTGAGCCAGTGCAGTGACAGCAGCATCTTGTCGAGGACGATGATCCGCTCGAGGCCGGGTACTGCCTCGAACAGGGAAGCCGCCGCCGGCCCGCAGACGATAGTGATGCGCGCGCCGGGGTATTTGGTTATCAGGTGATCCAACACCCCGGTGGAGAGCACAGCGTCGCCGACGCGCGTCGATGTGATGAACAGTATCTTCATTGCCACTCCGTATCGCCGGACCTTATACGACTGCCAACGGAGCTTGAAAAGCTTGCCGGCACCCTGCTGGCCGTGCGTTTTCGCCCTATAGCCTCTACCTCAAGACGAGTATTGCAGGCGTCAGCACCACCGGGTATAGACCAATCTCGGTGTCCGGAGCGAGCATCATGGCGAGACAGGCATACACGCTGCTAGACGACCGCGGCCTCCTTGCCGTCGACGGCAAGGACGGGCGCGAGTTCTTGCAGGGGCTGATTTCGAACGACACCGACAGGATCGCGCCCAATTGCGCCATCTATGCGGCGCTGCTGACGCCACAGGGCAAATACCTGCACGATTTCTTCGTCCTCCAGTTCGCCGGTGCCTTGGTGCTCGATTGCGAGCGCGAGCGGCTAGACGATCTAAAGAAACGCCTAACCATCTACAAGCTGCGCGCGCGGGTCGAACTCAACGACCTGAGTGATGATTTCGCCGTTGCCGCGGTGACCGGCGACAGCACCGCGGAAGCGTTCGGCCTTGTAGCAGAACCGGGCCGAGCGACGACCTTCGTTGGCGGCCTAGTCTACGTCGACCCGCGCCTAGCAGCGGCCGGTGCGCGTGCCGTGCTGCCCCGTACTGAAGCCAAGCAGACCCTGGCCGACGCCGGCTTCGCTGTCGCCGGCGACGGAGAATACGACGCGCTCCGCCTGGCGCTAGGGCTGCCCAACGGCTCGCTCGACCTAGTGGTGGGAAAATCGATTTTACTGGAGAGCGGCTTCGGGGAGCTCAACGGCGTCGATTGGCAAAAAGGCTGCTACATGGGCCAAGAGCTAACGGCGCGAACCAAGTACCGCGGGCTCGTCAAGAAGCGCCTAGTACCGGTAGCCGTCGACGGCCCGCTGCCGGAACCCGGCACACCAGTGATGCGAGACGGCAAGGAGGCCGGCGAGATGCGCTCCGGAGCCGACGGCCGCGCGCTGGCACTGATGCGCCTAGAACACCTGGAGGACGCCGGCGCTACGTTCACCGCCGGCGACGCAGTAATTTCGCCGGAGAAGCCGGACTGGGCCGAATTCTGATTAGCAGACTTAACTTAACCCGTTGCTTTTATTGATATTACCAGATCTCACACGGTTTCAACCCTAACATCGATCGTGCCCGCATCGTGGCACGGCCGTCGCAAGAATCCACCAGCCTCGGCAACAGCGCGATGGTGTGGTACGTGGTGGTCACCGCGATCAACACCAGCTATAGACTCTCCGACTAAGTCGCCCGCGTGATGGCGATGCGGGTGTTCGTCAGCCACACGCGGTGCTGTTGAATGAGGTACACGCCACGGTTTAAGCTGGGGCATGGATACTCATCATCACGTCCTGCACGATGCATCCAGGCTCCTCGCCCCGGTGGTGCACGCCTACAACCGACGCTACCGGCAGTACGGCGCTAGCCCCCATGGTGTATTCTGGAAGGATGCCGAATTTCAGCGCCGCCGCTACGAGAACCTAATCACCATCTTTGACGACGCCGATCGCGCTGGCGGTCTCACTATCCACGACTTCGGCTGCGGATACGGCGCGTTTTTTGATTTTCTCAAGGACAGGCCGGTGATGTATCGCAGCCGCTATATCGGCACTGAAATCTCTGAGCCTCTGGTCGCCGCCGCGCGCGAGCGCATCGACGACCCGAGGACATATTTTGTTCGAGCCCTTTCGGCTACCGAGACAGCCGATTATACCTTCGCGTCCGGCACCTTCAACATGCACATGCGGGCCGACGAGGCAGACTGGCTAGCCTATGTCAAGGCCAGCTTGGCCCAGCTCTGGGAGCGGTCCCGCAAGGGCCTAGCCTTCAACATGCTGCGCCACGACGCGCCAGAGAAGTTCTGCGATCTCTATTACGCCGACGCCGAGTTGTTTCGGGAATTCTGCCTGCAGGAGTTTTCCACCAACGTCCGGCTGACTAACGACGACCCGCTACCCGACTGGACAATTTTCGTACAACGCCGCTAAGGTCAGCATCTCACGCCGTGTAGACGTCAATAGACTGCGGCTCCCACAGCCACATCGCATGCTCGCCGCAGTCGGCGGCGGCAACGCCGTTGGTCGCATGATCGAAGTCCAAGAACCCGCCGCGGTTGAGTATTAGCCACAAAATCGTTGCGGTGGCAGTGCAACTCAGGCGAGGCCGGCGATGCCGGTGCCGCAGACGACAGCGGAGACGACGCTCTCGGCCGGTGCCCCGACCCGGCCCGCCTGCAGCGCTGCGAGCGATGCGGCGCCTGATAGCTCAGCGGCGACGCCGGCCTCGAACCAAAGCCAGCGCGCTGCCTCACGCATTTCATCGTCGCTGACGAGGATGATATCGTCGACGTTACGGCGTACGATATCGAGGTTGATCTCGGCGCTCTTTCGCGGCGCCAGGGTAACCGCCTCGGTATCGATACCCGGCAGCGTAACTAGACGGCCCTTCTCGACGCTCGTCTTCAGCGTCGGCGCACCGACCGGCTCGACGCCGATTACTGTGATTTCCGGCTTGATCGCCTTGGCCGCAGTGGCAACGCCCGAGATCAGGCCACCGCCGCCGATGGCGACTATAAGTATGTCTATATGGGGCGACTGCTGCAGCATCTCGCGCCCGACCGTACCCTGCCCGGCAATCACTGCTGGATCGCTGAACGGCGCGATGTAGGTCAGGCCGTCGAGTTCGGCGCGTGCCATTGCTGCGTCGTTGGCATCATCCCAGACGCTGCCCTCGACTACCACGTCGGCGCCCCAGGCACGGATCTTCTCGGTCTTTTCGGCGAGCGTGAGCTCGGGTAGGTAGACGACCGCCGGAACGCCAGTGAAATGGCTGGCATAGGCGACGGCGAGGCCGTGATTGCCGCCCGACGCTGTGATGATTCCACGCGCGCGGGCGGCGGAATCGAGCGCGAGCACGGCGTTGCTAGCGCCGCGCGCCTTGAACGAGCCGGTGACTTGTAGGCATTCGAGCTTCAACAGCAGCTCGCCTCGGTGCAGCGGGTTGAGGGTGAAGCGGCTACGTAGGCACGGCGTGCGCCGCACGTGGTCCTTGATCCGTTCCGCTGCTGCGTCGATATCAGCCAAGGTGACAACCTGTGTCGCCATCGTATCCATTTCCGATGCTACTTTCCCAACCGCCACTACGGCAGTGGTAGCGCATCAGTCTAGATTAGCCTTGATCCGCTCCACCAGTTCGCCGATTGCGTCCGTATCGCCGGGAACGAGCTCCCAGCTCATCATCAGGTCGTCGTCGATGCCACGGGGAATGACGTGCATGTGGAGATGGTGCACCGACTGCTTGGCGCCGGGACCGTTAGCCTGCACGATGCTGACCCCAGCCGGTTCGAGCGTTTTTTCGACCGCCCACGCTAACCGCCGAATTGCAGTCGCGGTCACCGCGACCCATTCGTCTGGGGTTTCGTAAAGATTAGCCGAATGGAACTTCGGGATGACCAGCGAATGACCGGATGCGATCGGATTTATGTCCATGAAGGCGAAGGTTTTTCCATCTTCGAAGACTTTGAAACTCGGGATCTCGACGCGGATGATCTTACAGAAGATGCAGTCGTCGTCTAGGTGATCAGCGCTGCTCATTCTGTTGCACCCATGATCCGTTGTCTGGCGTTAGGTCCGACGCCACCGACCACCGGAACCCGCTTCAGATCCTTCTTCTCAAGCGTGAGTACGAAGGCGAGTATATCGTCGAGGTTTTGCCGCGTCACAGTGAACTCGGACGCATAGGCCGGCGAATCTCCCCATTTCGGTACGTCGGGAACACGCACAAAAACCGGGTGCGGACGGCGCTCGTAGAAGCTCTCGAACCGCTCCATGCCGTCCTGGAGCCCGAGCAGCAGGTTGAACGACGGTGTCGAACCGATGCCGCCGAACTTGTTGTAAGCGCCGATCACGTGGCAGCGCGCACAATACTTGATAGCTATGTCTTTGCCGCTGTCGGCGTCACCGGCGGCGGACGCCGGGCCAGAAACGGCGGCGATAAGAGCGAAAAGGGCGGCATATCGCTTCATGTGCGCACCCTAGCGCTTTCGCTTCGTTGTGAGAAGCCTCAGCCAGTTCGCCCTGCGAGTTAGGTTCTGAAACGGTTTAAAACACTTTAACCATCGACCAGCCACGAAATCGGATTACCGTCGAGGCCAACTTTAGATCCAAGCCAGAGGTGAAGATGAAACCGATCACAACGGCCCAATCCCACAAGGGCTATTTTTGCCTCGCCTTCGCACTCGGTGTCCTGATCGCCATCAGTGTGATGACGGCCAACGTCTTGGTTCTCTCCTAATCTCTCGGTTACCGCGTCCACTCAAGAGGAATGCTTCTCCCAACCTTCGGCCGATTTTTTTACCGTTGCTCGTTATTCCCCGAACGTAGGAATCCGCATCGATAAGATAAAACTGTATTCCGGTATGCAGCAGACGCCGCCCCCGCAATGACGAAAGGGGACAGCTATCCGCCCGTTTGGGCGACCGCCGCCTGCGCCGCAGCCAGCTTGGCGATCGGCACGCGATAGGGCGAACATGAGACATAGTTGAGGCCGACCTCCTGGCAGAACCGCACCGATTCCGGATCACCGCCGTGTTCGCCGCAAATCCCCATTTTGAGGTCGGGCTGGCGGGCGCGGCCACGTTCAACGCCGATCCGCACCAGCTCGCCGACACCGTTACGGTCGATGGTCATGAAGGGGTCTGATGACAACACGCCCTGCTGGTAGTAAATTTTGAGAAAGGTGCCAGCGTCGTCGCGCGAGAAGCCGTAGGTCGTCTGCGTCAGGTCGTTGGTGCCGAAGCTAAAGAACTCAGCCGTCTCGGCAATCTCACCGGCCATCAGACACGCTCGCGGTAGCTCGATCATGGTACCAACCAGGTAGGAAAACTCGATCCCTTTGGCCACCTGCACCTCGGCGGCGACCCGATCGACGACGGCTTTCAAGGCGTCGAATTCGGGCCGGTCGATGACCAGCGGGATCATCACTTCCGGCGCCACGCCGCGGCCCGCCTTAGCGACCTCTGCTGCCGCCTCGAAGATGGCGCGCGCCTGCATCTCGTAAATCTCCGGGTAAGTGATGCCGAGTCGACAGCCCCGGTGCCCGAGCATGGGATTGGACTCGTCGAGCTCGGCACGTCTGTACTTGACCGCGGCCATGTCGGTGCCAGCGGCCTCGGCAATCTCGCGCAACTCCTCTTCGGTGCGCGGCAGAAACTCGTTCAGGGGCGGATCCAACAGCCGGATTGTCACCGGCAGGCCCTCCATGATGTCGAACAACTCCTGGAAGTCCTGGCGCTGGTAGGGTAGCAACTTGTCCAAGGCGGCTCGACGATGATCCACGTCCTTGGCCAGGATCATTTCGCGCATGTGGACGATGCGGTCCGGGTCGAAGAACATGTGCTCTGTGCGGCTGAGCCCGATGCCCTCCGCGCCGAACGAGCGCGCAGTCGCCGCGTCCTTCGGCGTTTCGGCGTTAGCCCGTACGCCCATGGTGCGGACCTCATCGACCCATTCCATCAGGCGCGCGAAATCGCCGGTCAGTTCGGGCTGGGTCGTCGCCACCACGCCCTCCAAGACCTCGCCGGTCGAGCCATCGATAGTGATCACGTCGCCCTCGCTGACAGTGCAGCCCGTGGCAATCAGGGTCTTAGCGCTGTGATCGACACGCAGGTCGCCAGCCCCCGACACGCAGGGAATGCCCATGCCGCGAGCGACGACGGCGGCGTGCGAGGTCATGCCGCCGCGGGTCGTCAGGATGCCCTCTGAGACGTGCATGCCATTGATGTCTTCAGGCGAGGTCTCGACCCGGACCAGGATCACGCGCTCGCCGTTGGCGACCCTAGCTTCGGCGTCGTCAGCGTTGAACACAACGTGGCCCGTCGCCGCGCCGGGGCTCGACGGCAGGCCGCGACCCAAAAGCTTGCGCTCTGCTTCCGGATCGAGAGTTGGGTGTAGCAGCTGGTCGAGCTGCGCCGCATCGACATGCATGATTGCGCTCGATTTGTCGAACATGCCCTCGTCAACCATGTCGCAGGCAATCTTCAAGGCTGCCTTGGCGGTGCGCTTGCCGGTCCGGGTCTGTAACATCCACAACTTGTTTTGCTGGACCGTGAATTCCATGTCCTGCAAGTCCTGATAGTGGTGCTCCAGCCTCTCGCGCACATCGACCAGTTCAGCGTAGATGTCCGGCATTAAGACCTCCATCGACGGCAGGCTGGAGCCCGTCGTTTCGCGCTCGGCCTCAGTCAGCGCCTGGGGCGTGCGGATACCGGCAACGACGTCCTCGCCCTGCGCGTTGACCAGAAACTCGCCGAAAAAGGTGTTTTCGCCGGTCGACGGGTTGCGCGTGAAGCAGACACCGGTGGCGCAATCCTCGCCCATGTTGCCGAACACCATGGCCTGAACGTTGACCGCTGTGCCCCAGTCGGCGGGGATAGAATGGATGCGCCGGTAGGCAACTGCGCGGCTATTCATCCACGACCCGAAGACGGCGCCGATGGCGCCCCACAGCTGGTCGTTCGGTTCCTGCGGGAAGGGCTGGTCGAGGGTTTCTTCGACCACCGCCAGATAGGCTGCGACCACTTGTTTCCAGTCATCCGCCGTGAGTTCGATGTCGAGGCCGTAGCCGTGGTCGTCCTTGTAGTCCTCCAGGATGTCCTCAAAGTTATGGTGTTCAACACCGAGCACGACATTGCCGTACATTTGGATGAAGCGGCGGTAGCTGTCGTAGGCGAAGCGTTCGTCGCCGCTGTTCCGGGCCAACGCTTCGACGGTTGAGTCGCTGAGGCCGAGGTTGAGGACGGTGTCCATCATCCCCGGCATCGACGCCCGCGAGCCTGATCTGACGGAGACTAGAAGCGGCGTCTCGGACGAACCGAAACCGCGCCCGAGCGCCTTCTCGATTCGGCCCAACGCTGCCTTGACCTCAGCCTCAAAGCCGTCCGGAAAGCCGTCATCCGTGTCCGTGAAGTGGGTGCAAGCCTCGGTCGTGATGGTGAAGCCCGGCGGCACCGGCAGGCCGAGGCTGGCCATCTCGGCCAGGTTGGCGCCCTTACCGCCGAGCAGCTCCTTCATTTCGGCATTGCCTTCAGCGGCGCCGTCTCCGAATGCATAGATCCACTTGGTCATTTGATCGCAGTCCCTTTTTGGTCTTCTATCCTTCGATCCTCGAAAAATCAGCGACGTCGTCGAGCGCCGAGCGGATTTTGTTGAGCAGTTTGAGCCTGTTCTCGCGAAGCGCTGGGTCGTCGACGTTGACGGTGACGGCGTCGAAGAAGTCGTCGACCGGCTTCCTGAGCGCCGCCAGCAGCGCCATCGACTCTGAGAAGCGCTCGTCGGAGACGGCGCTATCGATCTCAGGCACGACCGAGGCCATGGCGGTGACCAGCACTTTCTCCTCACCGTCGCAGTAGAGCGTCGGATCCGGCGCCTTGGCATAGGACCTGCCGTCCTTCTTCTCCTCTATCTTCAATATGTTAGCGGCACGGCTGTAGGCGGTGAGCAGGTTCTCGCCGTCTTCCGTCGCCAAGAATTCGCTGAGCGCGTCGGCCCGGGCCATCAACCGCACTAGGTCGTCCTCTCCGCCGAGCGCGAAGACGGCGTCGACGTGATCGTACCGCACGCCGCGTTCGCGCAGGTATACCTTGAGGCGGTCGGCGAAGAACGCCATCAAGTCCGAAGAAACAGGAAGCCACCCCTCGGTCTCTTCCTCCTTTTCCCATCCTCGCTGCTTTTCATGCAGCCGATAAGCTGCCTTAAATACTGTAGCCGCCAACGGCAGACGAAGTTTGTTTTGGAGGATCAACCGGATCACGCCGAGCGCCGCGCGGCGGAGCGCGAACGGGTCCTTGGAGCCCGTGGGTTTCTCGCCGATCGCGAAGAAGCCAACCAGGCTGTCAATCTTGTCGTTCAGCGCCAGCGCTATGCTGACCGGCTTTTCCGGGCAGGCGTCATTCGGGCCCCGCGGTGCGTAATGCTCGGCGATCGCGTCGGCGACCTCCGGCGGTTCGCCGTCGCTCAAGGCATAATACCGGCCCATGACGCCCTGCAGTTCCGGGAATTCACCGACCATGCCCGTTGAGTGGTCGGCCTTGCAAAGCCTGGCTGCGCGCTTTACCTGTTTGGCGTCAGCGCCGCACGCCTCGGCGACGAAGGCGGCGAGTGCCTCGATGCGCTTTGACTTGTCCAAGACGCTGCCGAGCCTAGCGTGGAAGACGCGGCCGGCGAGACCGTTAGTGCGGCTCTCCAAGGTCTGCTTGCGATCCTGGTCCCAGAAGAAGCGCGCATCAGCCAAGCGCGCTCTCAGCACCCGTTCATTGCCGGCGATCACCTGTTTACCCCCGTCCGTGGTTTCCGTGTTCGCGACAACGATGAAACGGTTGGCCAAGTTGCCGCCTTTGTCGAGACATGCGAAGTACTTCTGATGGTGGCGCATGGCCGTCGTCAGCACCTCCGGCGGCAGGTACATCAGGTCGTCGTCAATGGTGCCCATTAGCACCACCGGCCACTCGACTAACCCGGCGATCTCGTCCAGGAGTTCGGGATCATCCTTCAACACCAGGCCCACCTTGCCGCAAAGCTTGCCAGCCTCTTTTAGAATGATCTCACGCCGCTTGGCCGGATCTATGATGACCTTAGCCTTCTCGAGTTTCTTTTTGTAGTCGGCGAAGTCCTTGACCTCAAACCAATCAGGAGAAAGAAATTTATGTCCTGTCGTTTCCGTAGTCCTAAATCCGCGTCCAGGCTCAAGAGTGATTGCGATGCTGGCCGTAGGGCCAAAACGACAAACAATATTGTGAAGCGGGCGTATCCACGGACCATGATCAACGCCCCAATTCATGGACTTTGGCCAGGGAAATCTTCTGATAATATCTATAATCAGTTGGCCAAGAAGTAGTTCAACCTGGATTCCCTTCTTTTCGACTATCGCGAAGTAATAGGTATTACCCTTGTCCTCGCGTTGCTCGATCTCAGCATCTGCGGGAAGTGAATTTTTAAAGCCATCGACAGCCTTCTCCGGCGCGCCGACCTGCGGCCCGCGCCTTTCCTCTGAAACGTCGGGCTGAGTCTCGGGGATACCATCGACGACGAGGACCAACCGACGCGGCGTGGCGTAGGCTTTGGCGCACTCAAACGTCAGGTCTTCCCTGTTCAGCGCCTCCGTAACCAGACGCTTCAGGTCCTCCACCGCGCGCGCTTGCATGCGTGCCGGGATTTCCTCTGATAGCATTTCCAGCAGCAGTTCGGTCATTAGTCGACCTCCGCCCCTTGCGAGCGGAGCCACTGCCGCGCCGAGCCGCGAGCCAGCGCGCGGACGCGGCCGATGTAGGCGGCGCGCTCAGTGACGCTGATTGTGCCGCGCGCGTCCAACAGATTGAACAGGTGGCTCGCCTTCAAACACTGGTCGTAGGCGGGCAGCGCGAGACCGGCCTCAAGCAAGGCGTTCCCTTCTTTTTCGGCGTCGGCGAAATGGCGGGTCAAGATATCAGTGTCGGCCAGTTCGAAGTTGTACTTGGAATACTCGACCTCAGCCTGGTGGAAGATATCACGGTAGGTCTTGCCGCCGTCGGCCTCCGGGACGCCGTCCCAGTCGAGATCGAACACGTTCTCGACCCCTTGTACGTACATGGCCAGGCGCTCGAGGCCGTAGGTTAGTTCGACCGGAACGGGGTTGCACTCATAACCGCCGACCTGCTGGAAGTAGGTAAATTGAGTCACCTCCATGCCGTCACACCAGACTTCCCAGCCGAGACCCGACGCGCCCAGGGTCGGGCTCTCCCAGTCGTCCTCGACAAAGCGGATATCGTGCTGGTTCTTGTCGATACCAAGTGCGTAGAGGCTTCGCAAGTAGGTATCCTGGATGTCGTCGGGTGACGGTTTGATCAGCACCTGAAACTGGTAGTAGTGCTGCAATCGGTTGGGATTGTCGCCGTAGCGGCCGTCCGTTGGGCGGCGCGAAGGCTGCACGTAAGCGCATTTCCAGATGTCATCGGAGAGACCCAAGGAGCGTAACGTCGTCGCCGGGTGAAAGGTGCCGGCGCCAACCTCCAGGTCGTAGGGCTGCAGCAGCACGCAACCCTGATCGGCCCAGAAGGTCTGCAACTTCAGGATCAGCGATTGGAAGCTGGTGTCTTTGGCGTCGTTGGCGTCTTTGGAAGCGGAAGGCATTGCGCCGGAACCTTGGTGGTCGAAGGCAAACTCTCAAGTTCAGCGAACCTACCGACGACCCCGGGGACGGTCAAGCAAGGGAATAAACAATTCTGGGACCGGCGGAGTTCAGTCGGGGCCGGCGCAATTGTGGTGCCCACCTTCGGGCACGTAGGCACCGCAGTCGGGGCACTGGACCATGTCCTCGACGGCCGTGTTTTTGCCGCCACCAGCCTCACTCAGACGCCCGTTCTTGGCCCGATCGCGCTGTACCTGCTGGCGGCGGTTAAGCCACTTAAAACCGTACCAGACCGCAACGATGACGACGATGGTGAAGAGTATCTTGGGAAGGCTAAAGATTCCGAACATCACCGCTCTTTTAGAGATCCCGATCGTACAAAACAAGTGGCGGCCCCCAATCAGCACCGGAGACCGCGCCTAACCTTCTCTGCCAATTCGTCTCGGCGTACCGCCTACTTGGTGAATGTGTCGATCTTAGTGCTCAGGTCCTGGGCCTACCCCGACAACTCGCCGGTAACCTCTAGTACCTCGCTTGCGGCATTGCCGGTTTCCGACGCCGCCTCGCTAACGCCACTGATATTGCCGACGACCCCCAGCTTCTCCGTGCGCGGCTTAGCTGATCAATGCCATCAGGTGTCCGTCGGCAGTCGGTGCGGCTGACAGTTGCGGGCAGAGGATCGTGTTTACGGAATGCGCGGCGGCGATTGCTCAAAGCCCGAACCTATTCCAGATCAGCCGCTCCTCAACAGCGGCGAGAATGCCGGCGGCGAGTTCGTCTCCGGCCGGTGGCGGCGTGCCGGTGAAGCCGCGGGAGAGCCCAAAACGCCGCTTCCAGAAAGGCCGCCGACCCTTGACCGGCCTAAGCTTGACCTCGGCGCCAAAGCGCTGGCGCATGACCGAGCGCAGATCGCCAATGCCGTCGACAAGGCCTAATTCCAGGGCTCGGCCACCGGTCCAAAAGGCTCCGCTAAAGATCTCCTTCTCGGAACCCAGCAAGCGCTTGCCGCGGCGCACGCGGACCGTCTCTGCAAAGCTTTCGTGGATGTCGCGCTGCAGCGCCTTGAGATGCTTGACGTCAGTTGCCTTTTCAGGAGTGAAGGGGTCGAGAATGGCTTTTTTGTCGCCAGCCGTGTGCAGGCGGCGCTCGACGCCGATCTTCTTGATCAGCTCCGTAAACCCGAAGCTGCCGGAGACAACGCCGATCGAGCCGATGATAGAGCTGTCGTCGGCGTAGATCTCGTCCGCCGCGCAGGCCAACCAGTAGCCGCCCGACGCGGCGACGTCCTCGGCAAAGGCGAAGACAGGAACGTTGTTCTCGTCGGCCAGCGCACGGATACGTTTTGCGATTAGGGCCGACTGCACCGGCGAACCGCCCGGAGAGTTGATCGCCAGGGCTACGGCAGTCAGGTTACGGAGCTTGAAGGCGCGCTCGATGGGAGCCGCCTGCTCAACCAGGCTGAATCCGCGCTGGAGACTGCCGATGACGCCGTCGAGCCGGAGAACGGCCACCACTGGCGTCAGCGAACCGAGGCCACGCACCGGAAGCGTGTCGAGAAACCGTTCAAGCAGTTCCATAGCCCTAAGTGTGGAATGGC
>PTLJ01000179.1 GCA_002938045.1 Alphaproteobacteria bacterium MarineAlpha3_Bin4 | reverse complement strand
CTGGCGGATCGTGCGCGGGCTCGGCCATTTGGCTAAAGATTCTCGCACAGTCTTTTTGCTCGCCGGAAACAGTCTCCGAGTGCTGGTTTGGAGCGTCATCGGTCACGTCAATATAGCGCTGTGTGTCTTTGTTCTAGCGAGCGGGCTCAACCTCGACGTCGGCCTGTTCGATTGCATCATCCTGATGCCGCCGGTGCTTCTCGTCATGACCGTCCCGATCTCGATCGGCGCTTGGGGCGTGCGCGAGAACGCCATGGTCCTTGCCTTCGGATTGGTCGGCATGTCGCAGCAGTCGGCCACGGTGCTTGGCTTGCTGCTCGGTTTTATGACGCTGGCAATTGCGTTGCCTGGCGGGCTGATCTGGTTGGCAAGCCGCGGCGAGGAACGGTCGAGGTCGATCACGGACATCGATGGCGAATTGACTGCGACACCGCCTGAAGAAATTTGAGCGCCGATTAAACAAACACTTTTCTTTGCTGCTCTTGACGCTAGAGTCTCGTGGCGTCGCGCCAGTGCCCGCGGATACGGCCTTTTAAAATCCACTTTTGCTGATGGAGTAATTGATGAAGATTGCATTTTCCAATCTTGCAGTTCCGACCACCGGGGCCGCTGTCGTCGCTGCTCTTGACGGACGCAAGCTAACCAAGAGCGCCCTCGAACTAAATAAGAAGACAGGCGGTGCCATCAACCGCGCGATCAAGGCCAGCCGTTTCAAGGGTAAGAAGGGCCAGAGCCTAACCGTCCTGGCGCCGCAGGGGACGAGGCTTGAACGTATCCTTATCGTCGGCCTCGGCAAGCCAAAAGAAATCGATGCGCGGGCGTTACAAGACGCCGGCGGGGACGTCTATGCGGTGCTTTCAAGGTCCGGCAGTTCGGCATCGTTTATGCTTGTCGAGCGCATCGACGGCTGCAATTTATCAGCGGCAGAGATGGCGGCCCAGGTTGGTTTCGGGGCGCGGCTCCGGTCTTATCAATTTGATAAGTATCGCACCAAGGAGAAGTCCAAGGATAAGCCGATATTGAAGGGCATCAATTTGCTGTGCAATCAGTCGGGGTTGGCACGCAAGCGGTTCGCAGGTCTGGACAAGATCGCCAATGGCGTGTTTATGACCCGCGACGTGATTTCCGAGCCACCCAACATCCTCTACCCCGAGACCTTGGCCAAGCGGGCCAAGGAGCTGACCAAGCTCGGTGTCCGTGTCGAGGTGCTAGGCGCGACGCAGATGAAGCGCCTCGGCATGGGGGCATTATTAGGCGTCGGCCAGGGCTCGGCGCGCGAGTCAAAATTGGTTGTCATGCAATGGAATGGCGCGACGCGCAAAGGTAAAATCAGGGCCGAGGCTCCGATTGCCTTCGTCGGCAAGGGCGTTACCTTCGATACGGGGGGCATCTCCTTAAAACCGTCGGCGGGCATGGAGGAAATGAAATACGACATGGGCGGCTCTGGCGTCGTCATTGGCCTAATGAAGGCGCTGGCCGGGCGCAAGGCGCGGGTTAACGTCGTTGGCGTCGTTGGCTTGGTTGAGAACATGCCAGGTGGCAACGCTCAGCGGCCGGGAGACATCGTCACCTCGATGTCGGGCCAAACGATTGAGGTCTTGAATACGGACGCCGAGGGCCGGCTGGTGCTAGCCGACGCGCTGCACTACACCAACGATCGCTTTAAACCAAAATTCATGGTCAACCTAGCGACACTTACGGGTGCCATCATCATCTCGCTCGGTAATGAATACGCTGGGCTGTTTTCAAACAATGATCGCCTAGCTCAGCGGCTCGAAAAGGTCGGGGAGACGATTGGAGAAAAGGTCTGGCGCCTACCGCTTGGTACCGCTTACGACAAAATGCTCAAGTCAGATGCCGCCGACATAAAAAACATTAGCGGGGGTCGCGGCGCGGGTAGCATCACTGCCGCCCAATTCCTTCAGCGCTTTGTTGGCAAGACGCCGTGGGCGCATCTGGACATCGCCGGCGTTACCTGGGCCAAGAAAGACAGTGCAACCGCGCCCAAGGGTGCAACCGGGTTCGGCGTCAGATTACTCGACTGCTTGGTCGCCGAGTATTACGAAGCGAAGTGACGGACGGGCCTCCGCCAAGAGGATTTGAACGCGCCGAGTTTGAGGCGCGACGTGAACGCGCCCAACGGCTGATGCAGGCGGCGGAGTTGGATGGATTGCTTGTGACGTCGGAGCAACACGTCCGGTATTTCACCGGCTTCGTTTCACAATTCTGGGCAAGTCCAACACGGCCGTGGTTTGTGGTTGTGCCGGCCAAAGGAGCGCTAGTTGCTGTGGTCCCGGAAATCGGTGGGCCCGGCATGGCCGCAACCTGGATCGAGGATGTTCGCACATGGCCGGCACCTGTGCCAGACGATGACGGGGTCTCTCTGCTTGCCGACGCGATAATTGAAACTACAGGTCCGACCGGCTGCATCGGCGCCGAACTCGGCCCCGAGATGGTTCTGCGGATGCCGGTCAATGACTTCGAACGGGTCCGCGACTTGATCAAACCAGTGACCGTCGGTGACGGAACGCAAGTGCTGCGCCAGCTCCGCGGCGTCAAGTCGGTGGCCGAGGTGGCGAAGATCCGCCACGTCTGTGAAATCGTTTCCGATGCATTCGAGGCGTTATTGGACAAGCTTAGGGCGGGGATGAACGAATGGGAGGCCAGTCGCGTGATGCGTATAGACGTGCTCGAACGTGGCGCCGATTCCTCGCCTTACATGATGGGTGTCGCCGGCGCCGGCGGCTACGACAACATTATCATGGGGCCGACAAACCGGGTCATTAAAAACGGCGATATCCTGATTCTTGATACCGGTACTACCTTTGATGGTTATTACTGCGATTTCGACCGTAACTATGCGTTTGGAGCACCTGACGAGGATGCCCAGCGCGCCTACGACATCGTCTTTCAGGCGACAGAAGCAGGTCTCGCCGCGGCCAGACCCGGCGCGACGACTACGGACCTATGGCGGGCAATGAACGAGGTGTTAGAAGCCGGCGGCGCGCTCAGCAATAACGTCGGCCGTTTAGGCCACGGACTCGGCATGCAGTTAACCGAATGGCCGTCGAACAAAACGGGCGATGACACCGAACTTCTCCCTGGCATGGTGCTGACAATCGAGCCTGGAATGGAATTCAAACCCGGCCAGATGATGGTGCACGAGGAGAACATTATCGTTACTGAGGACGGCTGCGAATTGTTGACCCGGCGCGCGCCGGATGAAATGTGGCTGATCGACTGATTAGCTAGAGGGCAAATTCGGATCAAGCCAAGCGTCTTCCAAACACGATTGCGGCGATGGCCGTCATCAGCTCCACCAACCTGGCCTTGTTGGTGATTGTGAACAAGACCTGGAAGCTTTTGCTCTGGCGCGGCATGTTGCTAGCCTTGGAAATTATGCTGTTGACTATCCGACGGTGCTATATTCTAGCACCCGGGGTCAGTTGGCTGTGCTGTTGGAGAAGGCTTTCGGCACCAGAATCATTTCATTCGACGTTAGCAGGAAGTTCTACATCCAGGCGATTGTAATGATGTCATCGTGATCGCAACATTGGCCGTACAAATTGCTATACCTCTTCGCCAGAACAAACAGGCGCCGGCGAACCCATGACCGAGATTGCGTTTTACCATCTTGAACGATCGCCACTTGAAAGGGCCCTCCCAAAGCTACTGGAAAAGACGCTGGAAGCCGGCAAGCGGGCACTGGTGGTGGTTGGCTCGGTGGAGCGGGTCGAGGCGTTCGACGGGCTGCTCTGGACCTACCACCAGGAGGC
>PTLJ01000178.1 GCA_002938045.1 Alphaproteobacteria bacterium MarineAlpha3_Bin4 | reverse complement strand
TGCGGCGCCGGGTAATTTGCCGACGAGTTGGCACAATATGGCGCACGGGTCGTCACCTGCGACCTGTCCAGTGCGGTTGGTTCCTGTAAACAGACTGTCGATGATCCGACGGGACAAAAGGCTAAACGAGGCGAAGTAGGGGTCATTCAGGCAAATTTACTGGCGATGCCGTTCAGGCAAGATGGCTTCGATGCGGTTCATTGCGCTGGTGTCATTCAACACACACCGGACCCGGACAGAATCATGCAGACGCTACCGGCCTGACTACCAATCCCAATTAAACTTGAGAAGAAGGTCTAGTCGTTGCGCCGAAAACGGAACGGCAACCGACAGAAGTCGATCCCCTCGTCTTCAAGCTCGGCGGCCTCTTCGTTCGTCGCCTCGCCGTAAATACCACGTTCTTTCGCCTCGCCGTAGTGGATGCGGCGTGCTTCCTCGGTAAACTCGTCGCCGACGTCGTCGTAGTTGGCCACGATCTGCTCACTGACACCGGAGAGGATATGCTCGGCCACCTCGCGCGCCCGACGTTCGCCGCCGCCGCTCTGTTCGCCTTCGACGCTAAGGTGGTGGCGACCGATATGAGGTGCCATTATCGCTTTGCCGACCCTGGTGTCGGAGCAAAAAGGACAGACTACGTCGCCGCAATCCACCTGTATGCTGTAGCTGGCACTATCGTGGAACCAAGCCTCGAAATCATGTCCGTTGCTGCAGCGAAGTTTATAAAGGATCATCTCGCCATGCCTACAACTTTTGAATGACTACCACTGTATTCTAGTCTTTTATCGACACTAGAAATAGCTCAAAACGGTTAAGAATTGCAAAACTTGCGTAACAATCCGCCTACAACAGACGTGGTCAAGAGCCGCCATCTGAGCATTACCGAGCCGTCGCCCTGGGTGATGCGGTTTGCGGCTCTGGTGCCGGCTGGCGGCACGGTGCTCGATCTCGCCGCCGGCGGCGGTCGTCATGCGCGACTATTCCTGGAGCGCGGCTGCACCGTCGTCGCCATCGATCGCGACGCCAGTCCGCTCGCGGCATTGGCGGTGGAAGCCGGCGCGACGGTAATCGAGGCTGATCTGGAGGGCGATCGGCCAGCATTCGCCGGTGGCGGGGCACTCGCCGGGCGCATCTTCGACGCCGTCGTCGTCGTCAACTACCTCTATCGGCCGATGATGGGGCTTTTGATCGACGCCGTCGCACCCGGCGGTGTCCTGATTTACGAAACCTTCGCGCGCGGTAACGAAGCCTTCGCCAAACCGCGCAACCCCGATCATCTCTTGAAGAGCGGCGAATTACTGTCCCTGATCGCGGGCAGACTACAAGTCGTCGCCTACGAACACGGCCGCTGCGACAGCGGCGACATCCCCGGTGTCAAGCAACGGCTCTGCGCTATCAACGACCTTGGAGCGAGCGAGCGCGGGGACGGCGAACCGCCACCGCATCCGATTATGCGCAGCCCAGAGTCATGACGCGAGGACCGTCGAACCAAACAGTCGGCTTGATGTGCGCCGAAACACAGCTGGTACCTGGAAAACAGGGCCTAAACTAGGACCGCGCGCTAGTCGAACAGCCGGTCGTGGGTCAGCGAAGGGATGCGACCGCGTGCGTTTTTGATCTCGGCCGGATTGATTTCGGCGCTGATGATGCCAGGCACCTTGCCACCGTCGGCGAGCACCCGCCCCCAAGGATCGACGATCAGGGAGTGGCCATAGGTCTTGCGCCCGCTCTCGTGGACGCCACATTGCGCCGGCGCGAACACGAAACACCCGTTCTCGATCGCGCGCGCGCGCATCAACACATGCCAGTGGGCCGCGCCGGTGGTCTGGGTGAAGGCCGACGGGATAGCGAGGTAGCTGGCGCCACGATGGGCCAGCGTGCGGTAGAGGTGCGGAAAGCGGAGGTCGTAACAGACTGTCATTCCAAGCGTGCCCCACGGTGTCTCAGCGACGACAGCGGCGGCGCCCGGCTGGTAGGACTTGGATTCACGGTAAGATTCGCCGTCCTCGAGATCGACGTCGAACATGTGGATCTTGTCGTAGCGAGCGACGATGACGCCCTCCGCGTCAATCAGCAAAGAACGGTTGACCAGAATCTCCTTACTGTCTTCACTGCGGGTCTCGGCGGACGGACGATCGCTCTTAAGGATGATCGAGCCAACCAGCAACCAAACGCCAGTCTTCCGGGCCAGGGCGCACATCGCCGCAAGGAAAGGATCTTCGGCTTCGACGTGGGCCCTTTCAAGCACCAGAGGACCAAAGGCTTCGACCATGTTGACGACCTCTGGCAACATGATCAATTGGGCGCCAGCGTCGTGGGCGTCGCGCACGTGGGCCGATGCGGCCTTGATGTTTGGGCTGGGCTCGCGCGCTGACGTCATCTGCACACAGGCGACATGGAACCGAGCGGTCATCGAATCTTCAACTGTCAAGTCCAATCTTGGCGTTCAGCTTGCCTTCGGCGTCGAGGGCGTAAAGACGGGTGTAATCGCCGATGTGGGTGCCATCAAGGAAGGTCTGCGGGACCGAACTGCTGAAGGCGCACCCACTCATCTTGCGGCGCTGGCTTGATCTTATCATCACATCGATTTCGCGAAAGTCGATGCCCTTAGCCTGCAACAGCATCTTCGCCTGGTGGCAGAACGGGCAGATTATGGTGGTATAGATCTCGATATCGGGCACAGGGCGATATCCTCGGAGCCGGTTGCTCGTAGCAGCGACGGTATTGATATAGGATTCGGCCTCCCGGTTGGAAGCTTAACGTTCGCCACCCGAGGGGTGGGTAAAGCGTACGATATTAAAAACGTCGTCCTCCGTGGCGCTCCTCTGCAGCAACGCGTAGCTGCAACTACCGGCGGCTGCGGGGTCTCTCTCGGAGACGTTTATGCAAGCCGGTCTTTGTGCCATAAGGTTCAAGATGTCTGATGCCCTGCAGGTCTTCAACCGCCGCATCGTTCGCCGACACCGCGATCGTGCCGCCGCCCGCCTTTCTGAGCACGACTTTTTATTCGTCGAATCAGCGGACAGGCTTGTCAACCGCCTCGGCGACGTGACACGGATCTTCCCACTCGCCCTCGACCTCGGTTGCCACGGTGGCGAACTGGCCCGAGCGCTAGCCGGTACGGGAAAGGTCGCGACCTTGGTCAAGGCCGATCTGTCGCCGGCGATGGCGGCGCGCGCCAAGCCCTTAGCCACCGCCGCCGACGAAGAGTTACTGCCATTCGCCGACGGCGTCTTCGACTTGGTCGTCTCGAACTTGAACCTGCATTGGGTCAATGACCTGCCGGGCGCGCTAGCGCAGATCCTGCGCACGCTTAAGCCGGACGGACTGTTCCTCGCCGCGGTACTCGCTGGCAAGACCTTAATTGAGTTGCGCCATGCGCTCAGCGAGGCCGAGATCATCGAGGAGAGCGGCCTCAGCCCGCGCGTTTCGCCGTTTGCCGACGTCTGTGAACTCGGCGGACTTTTGGTCCGTGTCGGGTTCGCTCTTCCGGTCGCCGACGCGGACAACCTCACGGTCTCCTACGACGACCCGATGAAGCTAATGACCGACCTGCGCGGCATGGGAGAAAGCAATGCGGTCGAACTACGCCGCCCCGGATTCACCCGCCGTTCGACAATGGCGGCGGCGGCTGAAATCTATTGCCGCCAATTTGGCGACGATGACGGCCGGGTGAGGGCGACTTTCCAAATTGTGACGCTGACTGCCTGGGCACCGGACCCTTCACAACAGAAACCACTGAAACCGGGCAACGCCGGGACAAGGCTCGCCGACGCCCTCGACACCGA
>PTLJ01000177.1 GCA_002938045.1 Alphaproteobacteria bacterium MarineAlpha3_Bin4 | reverse complement strand
AGGTTATTCGGCCCTTAGAGGTCAGTCGCTTGAACGTGCCGATGGCATAGACCTCGACCTCGAGAGTACGGCCATTAACCCAGATCCGGTGCCGTGGGAACGTCGAAAGGTCGATCCAGCCCCGCTCGCGAATGGTATGACGGCTGGGTGCGTCGAATAAATTTCCCTCACCGGTCAAAACCGTTCAAAAACAAGTAAATTAAAATTGGAGCCACTGATCATGCCCGCCGCAAAACCGAAGATCCTGATCACTGACCGCGAGGTCTATCTCAACGAAGTCCAGCTGGTCGAACTCGGCAAACGCGCCAACGTCGTACACGCGCCCAACTGGGAGGAATTGACGTTGATCGCACAGGCGAAGGGCGCCGATGTCATTGTGCACTCCTTTTTCCCCAGCATTTCAGCCGCTGTCATCGGGACCTCCGATAACCTCAAAGCGACTGTCAAATATGGTGTAGGCACCGACAACGTGGACGTGGAGACGGCGACGCGGCTCGGCGTCATGGTCGTCAATTGCCCCGAATACGGCACCGGGACCGTCGCCGACCATGCCTTCGCCTTGCTGATCTCCCTGGCCCGTAAGATTCCTGCCATCGATCACGCTACCAAGGAAACCGCCTGGGTGTGGCCAACACCCGAATTTATTGGCGTCGATCTCGCGGACAAAACTATCGGGTTCGTGGGCTTCGGGCGCATAGGTCGCGCGATGTGCAAGCGCGCCGCCGGCTTTGATATGCAACCAATCTACTACGATCCTTACGTCACCCAAGAGGAGGTGGCCTTCACTGGTGCCCTCTCCGTCGGCCTTGACGAGCTGTTGGAACATTCCGATTTCGTCACCATCCACTGCATCCTAACGCCAGAAACTCGCGGCCTAATTGACGCTGCGGCGCTTCGGCGAATGAAGGTGACGGCCAATTTGATTGACGTTTCGCGTGGGGCCATCATCGACGAAGCGGCGCTGCTGCAAGCCCTCAACGAAGGCTGGATTGCTGGCGCAGGCATCGACGTTTTTCCGGTCGAGCCCTTGACCGAGGGCTACCCACTCTTGCAAGCGCCGAATACGATTCTGACTTCCCACCTGGCTTGGTACACGCTCGAGGCCGATGCCCGCCTAGCCGCCGAATGCATGAACCGGATCACCGAAATACTCGATGGTAACCGACCCAAGAATGTCATCAACAGAAAAGCGCTCGGGCTCTAGCCCGCCAGCACCGTTGCCGCGCCCCACCATTCGGTGCGACCGCTGGTGATTGCTTTGACCGCAGCTGCGGCGTCTGCTCCCTTTTCGAAAAGGCCGAAACAGGTGGCACCGCTGCCGGACATCCGCGCGAGAAGGCAGCCCGGCTGCGACTCCACGGCTGCCAGCACATCGCCGATCAAAGGTGCGATAGCGATCGCCGCAGCTGTCAGATCATTGCCACGCTCGGCCAATAGGGCCGCAAAGGTGGCAACATCGGCGGGAGCATCCACGAACCGAGCCGGTGCGGAGAACGGACCGTTGCGTGCTTTGAATACCTCTGACGTCGAGACGGTGATCCCGGGGTTGACCAACACCAGTGCGGCTTTGGGCAACAACGGTGGCGAGGTGAGTTCCTCGCCGATCCCGCCCATGAAAGCAGCACGGCCAGCAAGGCAAACCGGCACATCGGCTCCGACGCCAAGCGCGAGTCCCGCGAGCGTGTCGGCCGATGATTTGACCCGCCACAGCCGGCAGAGCGCAGTGATCGTGGCTGCAGCGTCGGCCGAGCCGCCGCCAATGCCGGACGCCACCGGCAGCCGTTTGTCGAGCGTGATTGCAGCGCCAGCACCCGTTCCGCTCAGCGCGCGCAGCCGTTTCGCCGCCGTGCCGATGATGTTGTCCGACGTAGAAGGTAGTTCGGCAGCGAACGGGCCGGTCACTTGCAGTGTCAGGCCATTGGCAGGCTCGACGGAAACGATG
The DNA here is from genome assembly GCA_002938045.1 of Alphaproteobacteria bacterium MarineAlpha3_Bin4. Lineage (GTDB taxonomy): Bacteria > Pseudomonadota > Alphaproteobacteria > Rhodospirillales > Casp-alpha2 > PTLJ01. Next base: position 1,910 of record PTLJ01000177.1, on the reverse strand, counting down.
TCGTGCAGGGCGGTGAAGTTGACCAGGCTGTCAAGCGTATGGTAACCGTCTTCGCGCTTGCCTGTAATATGGAGATAAAGGTTGAGCTTGGCTGGCGCAGGTACAGAGATCACTGCAGCAATCAGCCCTCGTTGCCCGGCGCCGTAGAATTTTTCGGCGGCGCCATAGGTAGCGTCCTAGCCGCTTCCGTGAGGCCATTCTCGAGTTTGGCCTTGATCTTGTCGATCAGGTTGGGCTCCGGGTCCAAGGACAGCGCGTGCTTCCACTGGAACGATGCCTCCAACTTGCGCCCAATTCGCCAATAGGCATCACCCAGGTGGTCGTTGATGATAGGATCCTCGGGCCGGAGTTCGACCGCGCGCTCAAGCTCCTTGACAGCATCCATATACTTACCGAGTTGATAATAGACCCAGCCCAGGCTGTCGACGATGTAACCGTCGTTGGGCTTCAACTTAACAGCAGTGCGGATCATTTCTTGCGCTTTTGCAAGGTGCAGTCCCTGTTCGATCCAAGAATACCCGAGGTAGTTGAGTACATAAGGTTGGTCGGGCATAAACTCGAGCGCCTGCTTCAAGTCGGCCTCCGCGCGCGACCACTGTTTCAAACGCTCAAGGACAATGCCGCGGGTATAAAGCAGCGACCAGTGCCGGGGCTCAAACGAACCGATCCGCTCGACTGCATCGTCATACGCGCGTGCTGCCTCGATGTACCGTTCATGGTTGCGCAAGATATCGCCCATGCGGATCAGCGGCTGTGAGTTCTCGGAGGCCTCCTTGGCCATCTGCTTGAGCATTAAGATTGCATCTTCCTCGCGGTCGAGACGGTTAAGGTTCGACGCCACTCTGAGCCGTGCCGACCACGCAAGGTCCGAATTCTTATCAACCAAGAGATAATAATTGTTGGCCCTTTCTAACCGATTGTCGGCCTCCATCAGGTCACCGACGAGAACTTGCGTTATGGGGAAATCGGGCTTGAGATAAAGCGCCATCTGGCCCAGCACCAGGCCGGTCTCGCGCACCCGCTGCTGGCTCAACGAGCTAGCAATGCTGAACAAAGCCTCGGCTGCGCCGTCGACCGCCGTGCGCACGAACGGCTTCGGTTTTCGACCACGCTTGACCCGCCGCAGCGCCGATTCAAACAAGCGTGAATCCGGGTTGTCCTTGATGTAGGTGTCGTAGATGTCGCGTGCCTTTTCGCGCTCGCCCATGCGTTCAAGCAGCCCGCCTAGAAGCTGTGTCAACCTTAGTGTCGGCTTGCCGTTGGAGACGGCCAGCGCAGTATAGTGCTTAAGCGCCTCGGCGCGCCGCCCGGCAACGTCGTTGAGGATCGCCGAATGAAACTCCAGCAGTGAGCGCGAACCGGACTTACCGTTCAATGGCTCGAGCGTCTTCAAGGCGTCGTCGTATTGCTTTCGCGCGGCCAGCGCCCAGGCGCTGAGCAAGGGAAACGTAAAGATGCCAACGCCGGTGTTCTCCAAGGGCTCGAGGCGGGCTAAGACCTTGCGAAATCGCCTGCGCTTGATGTCGTCGGCGGCGAGCACGATGTTGGCTATCTGCGCCTTTGGGTTTGCTTGGACGACGCGCCGGGCGAGCGGCAGGGCGTCCTCAATGCGGCCTTCCATGGCCATCAACAGGAAGGTACGACGTAACAGGTCTGGCGCCTCAGGCGCGTCCTTCAAGGCCGCGCCGAGGAAATCGGCAGCGGCCGACAGATCGCGCCGCGCTTGTGCGTGGCGACCGGCTAGGTAGTTGCCGACCGCAGTCGAGCCGAGCACGTCGCCGCCCTCGGCAGCTGCCGACCGGCTGCGAAGCATAGGCATGAGTAGCGCCGCCAGCAGAATCGCTCCGGCAAAAAAGCGAACTGCCCTTGGCATGTTATGACGCCGTGTAGCTGTCATCCTTGAACCATGT
>PTLJ01000176.1 GCA_002938045.1 Alphaproteobacteria bacterium MarineAlpha3_Bin4 | reverse complement strand
GAGAGCAGGGAAAATCACGTTCAGCCGCCGGTGTTGGCGCGTTTGAGACGCCAATCGTCGAGTTGTGCGCGGCGTTTGGCCTTGAGTTCTGCCTCTTTGTCGACCGCGCTCAGCCGACTAAGGCTTTTGGCGCGTCGCAGCTTCAACTCGGCCTTGCGCATGGCGAGCAGGTGAGTGATCCGGGCGCCGCGGTTGCGCGCCTGTCGCCAGGCGTCGAGTTCGGCCTGCCGGCGCGAGGCGAAGACATCGTGCCGTTTACCTGCGGCCTCGGCCTTGCGCACCGCCTCTTGGCGGGCGCGGAAGACGGCATTGAGGCGCAGGGTACGCTTGTGGTCGATGCCGATGCGGCCGCGGGTCAGGCTAGCCACTGCACTTGTCCTACCGCCCTGCTGTTTCCATAACTTGAGCACTTTCTCGCGATAGGCGGTGCCGAGCTTCGGCGTCATCGAATGATAGTAACCGACGGCGCGGGGCCAATCGCCGGCCGCTTCGTACATGGCTTGTAGGTACTGGGATGCGTAAGCCGCGTTAGCTTCCGGATCGAACGCCTGGGTCAGCGTCTCGAACGCGCCGGCGTGGTAGAACAGGTTAATCTGCATGCAGCCGACGTCGATGTTTCGTACCCCTTCGGTCATCAGAATTTCCACCTCGGCTACTGCTTCCTCCTTGGTGTCGAAGAAACGGCCCTTGCCGCCGGCTGTCACGGTCCAAGGCCAGGCAACAGTTGCCTGTTTTTGTTGGTTCCAGCGGCCGGATTCGGCAAGCGAAATGGCGGAGAGTAAGTGTTTCGGGATGCGGTCGCGGCGTTCCAGTTGTTCTGTCGCCTCAACACAAATATCAGGAGTATTATCAAGAACTTGCGTCGTCGCGGCCATGCTCGTATCGAGCCACGACAAGGTCCCGACCAGCGCCGCGATTGTCCAAATTGGTGTTTTTTGCATAGTCCACAGTCTCCGTACCCAACTGGTACCCCGCAAAAGACATGCCAAATTTTGCCGATTGGCGGCGGTCTCCGGCCGGACCGGGCGCCTCATTCGCAGCATGGGATCAGTCGCTAGGAGAGGTGTCGTCGCCTTCGCCAAGTGGTAATTGCATGATCACCGAATTGACCCAGCGGCCAAACTTGAAGCCGACTGAACGGATTTCACCGGCTCGCTCGAAGCCATGCTTCTCGTGCAGGTTGATCGAGGCATGGTTTTCCGTATCGCCAATGACGGCCACCATTTGGCGAAAGCCGAGTGCTGTACAACTCTTGATCAAATCGTCAAGTAGCAGGTCGCCGATGCCGAGCCCGGTTGCATCTTTGGCGACATAGATGGAGTTTTCTACAGTATAGCGGTATGCCGGCCGTGGCCGATAGCGAGACGCATAGGCGTAGCCTGCAATGAGGCCGCTGTGTTCAGCAACCCGGTAAGGATAACCGTCGGCGAGGATTTTATCGCGACGGCTTGTCATCTCGGCTACATCAGGTCGCTCTTCTTCGAAACTGGCTAGGCCATGAAGGACATGGTGCGCGTAAATCTCCTGGATCGCCGGCATATCGGCATCCGTGACGTCACGAATTTGATTTTCGGCTCGTTCGTCCGACGGCGTCATTCAGCAGCTTTGAGTCCATCGGCTGGGGACGGTGCCAGGATCGTTGGATCGATGGCGGTCAGCGCCTTGATCAGTCGATCCATGCGGCGCACCAGCGCCGGCAGGCCGGGGCCGCGTTGGATACGGTTCTCGTCCATATAGAGGGCACGATTGATCTCAATTTGCAACACGTGGACGCCCTCCTCGGGGCGGCCGTAGTGACGCGTCGTATACCCACCGGCATAGGGCTTGTTTCGGATGACCGAAAACCCGAGTTCTATCAACGTCTCCTCGGCCAGCTCGGAGACCGCGCGCGCGCACGCACTGCCGTGGGCGTCGCCGAGTACGACGTCGACCCGTGTTTCCGGCCTCAGGTTCATCGGTCCGCTAGCCGACGGCATCGAATGACAATCGATCAGCAAGCATCCGCCGAACCGTTCCAGGGTTGCGTCAATCAGGCCCCGGAGCTCAAGATGGTAGGGCAGGTGACAAGCTTCAATCCGCCGCCGAGCCTCCGCAAAGCGGAGCGGCTTCTCGTAAATCTCGTCGCCATTAGTGACGACCCGGGCGATGGTGCCGAGCCCTGCGGTGATGCGCGGCGACTTGGTGGTCACATGGTCCGGTAGCTGATCGGAGAACATTTCTGCGTCGAGCTCATAAGGCTCGCGGTTGACATCAACATAGGCGCGCGGGAAATGGGCCCTCAGCAACGGCGCGCCAAATTCCGGCGCAGCGGCAAAGACCTCGTCGATGAAGGCGTCCTCGGAGCCCCGCAACGTGGTCCAGTCGAGATTTGAAGCGGCGACAAATTGCAGCGGATAGGTGCGGCCGCTGTGCGGAGAGGCAAAGACCAGGGGTACCGTCTGCTCATTCGGCGCCAAAACCTCCCACGGCTGTATCTTCGGTTGCCGAGTGCGGCCTTTCCGAAGTGCGTTTTTGAAGGGAATTGGCAATGTCGTCTCCGACGGTGGTTGGCGCTTATCACATGCCAATTGTTGCCATCGCGGCAGGAGCTAGCATACCGTCGTTGTTAAACTCCCTGACGGCGGCACGCAACGTTAAACTGTTGCAATCATTTGCGATCTCTTGATACCGCGGCATCCGGGATCTTTAGGGGCTTGCAAACCGGATAGAACGCGCGGCAGATATTGCCAATGCAGTCTTCTCCTCCAGAGACCCGTCTCTTGTCCTTGCGCCGGCACTCCCGTGCGGGGCTTGCCAAGGCCCGTTAAAGGCAGTAGAACGCCGCTTTCCGGGGCCGATTGCTGGCTCGGGGAATTGGGGCGCGTAGCTCAGCGGGAGAGCACTGTGTTGACATCGCAGGGGTCGCTGGTTCAATCCCAGCCGTGCCCACCATTCCTTTCAAGGACTTAGCTAATAAGTAATTCCAATTGAATCAGCTTTGTCACAATCGTGTCACAGCGAGATTCAATTATGGCCAGTTTCAGAAAAAGAAATAACGGCTGGAATGTTCAAGTCAGACGTTTCGGCTGTACCAAATCCAAAACATTCAAAAAGAAAACCGATGCCCAATCATGGGCAAACGAGATCGAGTTGCGTCTGGAGCGGGGTGAGCCCGTCTCACCGCCCAGGCACCCACAGCATGATGATCAGGTGCCTAGTTTCTACTAGTGATCTGGCATGTCCAATATACCTATCGACCAGCCACCCAATTTTTGGGGGTGGGGTGTTGTTTCGGTGATGAGACTCTGATCAACTTGGAGTGATGCCAAAAATGACACAAAATTACGAAACACTGCCTGAAAATCTACCAATACCAGAAGATGATGGTGCTTGTGACCATTTGGTAGGCATGAGTTTGCCTGAATTTGATTTGCCCTCAACTGGTGGTGATTTGATCAACCTTTCAAAACTCAAAGGTAAAGTGGTCATTTATTGTTATCCGATGACAGGAAAACCTGGCGTTCCACTGCCAGAGGGTTGGGATCAAATCCCAGGCGCTAGGGGTTGCACGCCTCAAAGTTGTTCGTTCAGAGACCATTATGCAGAATTACAATCTCTTGGTGCTGGTGTTTTCGGATTAAGCACACAAGATACAGAGTACCAAAAGGAAATGGCGGAACGTCTCCATCTTCCCTTCAAGGTCTTGAGTGATAGCAGCCTCTTTTTCAGTAAATCCCTCCATTTGCCCACATTTGAAGTTGAGGGAAAGACGCTTATCAAGCGAGTGACAATAATCTCAAACGAAGGCGTCATTGAAGCAGTTCATTATCCTGTTTTTCCAAGTCACTCTGATGCTTCATGGGTTATCGACGTCCTTCAGAATGAAGTT
>PTLJ01000175.1 GCA_002938045.1 Alphaproteobacteria bacterium MarineAlpha3_Bin4 | reverse complement strand
TCCCGGCGGCGAGGTTATTCGGCCAACTGATGAACGATGGCAGCCTTGAAAGGGCCGTTGGCATCGAATCCGTTCGGTGGTGTCATGCGCGGCACGTATCCGCTAGGTCGGGTCCTTGGGCACCGTTGCGGTCATCGACGCACGCTGATCGAAGGCCTCGAACCACTCAGCCAGGATAGGGCGGCCCGGACGCCAGTCTTCGTCGACGTAGCGAAAATCGAGATACGCCAGGGCGCAGCCGACAGAGATCTGGCCAATCGTTATGTCGCCCGACAGGGCCTCGACCTCGTCCTCAAGCGTATTAAGGGCGCGGACGACGACACTCCGCTGACGTTCCATCCAGGTCTCCGATCGCATCACTTCCTCGGGCCGTCGCCGCTCGAGCAATCGTAGGATCGCGGCATCGAGAATGCCATCGGCGAGGGCCTGCTGGCAGAGCGCCGTCCATCGCGCCAGACCTTCAGTGGGGAAAAGTTTCGGGCCGTCATGGAGGCTGTCCAGGTGCTCGCAGATGACCGGCGAATCGTAGAGCGTCATGTTGTCCAGCGTGACCAGGGCGGGCACCTTGCCGAGCGGATTGGACATGTGGATATCAGTGGAGGGATCCCAAACGTTGGTCGGTACCTGTTCGATGGCAGTTTTAAGACCGGTCTCAATAGCGGTAACCGAGACCTTACGCACGTAGGGCGAGGTCGGCGAATAGCGAAGTTTCATGTCGGCTCCCACCGGCGAAACGTTGCACCATCCAGCAGCCTATCATCATCGTCGCTACTGGGCCATACGTCCCCGGCGGTGAACGTGGCAAGCCTGCGTCCGGTGGGCTATGCTCGCCAGGTCATGTGGACCGATGCCGTCGATCTCAGGGATTTTTATGCTACCAGCCTTGGCCAGGTGGCGCGCCGCATGATCCGGCGCCGGGTGCGTGATCTGTGGCCGGACGTGAGCGGGCACAACCTCCTTGGTCTCGGCTACACGACGCCCTATCTCACCGGGTTCCGGAGCGAAGCGGCGCGTGTAATTGCTGCCATGCCGGCGGCGCAAGGAGTTCTGCACTGGCCGACGGACGAGCCGGGACTGACCACGCTCGCCGGCGAGCTCGAACTACCGTTCGACGACTTCAGCATGGACCGAGTTTTATTTGTGCATGCGCTGGAGAGCGCTGAACAGGTGCGCCCGATGCTGCGCGAAGTGTGGCGGGTGCTGGCTGGCAGCGGTCGGCTAATTATCATCGTCCCTAACCGGCGCGGTATTTGGGCGCGGTTCGAGCGCACGCCGTTCGGCCACGGGCAGCCTTATACCATCGGGCAGCTTTCCCGTCTGCTGCGCGACAATCTGTTCACCCCGGTGCAATCCTCGACCGCGCTCTACATTCCACCGGTGCGTTCACGCATGGTGCTGTCGTCGGCGACGGCCTGGGAGCGCCTTGGCCACCCAGCATTCTCGACCTTCGCCGGTGTCATCGTCAGCGAGGCGGTGAAGCAGATCTACACCGGCCAGTCGGAGGCCGCGGTGACGCGTCAGCGAAGCTACTTGCCAGTTCCCGAGCGCACACCGCGGACGTCGACGCGCGGTTGATCACGGGCCGGCCGCGGGTCGCGATTCGTCAATGTTTTCTTTGATTTTACAGGGCCTTCCAATTATCACTAAACCGGCTTTTTAAGTGGTCCGGGATGTCCGCCTGCTCCGGGGCCGGGTTCAGTGAGCATGCGTAATGGCCAAGAAAACGGACAGCCTAGACGACTTGCGCCGCGAGATAGACGGCATCGATACATCGATTCATGACCTCATTATGAGGCGGACCAAAATTGTTGAGCGGGTGCGCGACGTCAAGGGTGATACGCCGGTCAAGATCCGCCCAGCGCGTGAGGCTGAGATCCTTTACCAGCTTATGACACGCCACACCGGTCCGTTCCCGAAGTGCGAACTGGCCCGCATGTGGCGCGAAATGATCGTCGCCACCCTTAGTTTCGAGGGGCCGTTTTCGGTGGCTGTCTACGTTACCGACGAGATCCTTGGCTATTGGGACCTGGCCCGCGACCAATACGGCAGTTTCACGCCAATGACCCGCCACGGCTCGAACCGTAGCGTCGTCGAAGCTGTCCGCACCCAGGACGCGACCCTCGGTATCCTACCGCTGCCGCAGCGTGACGAATCCGAAAACTGGTGGCGGTTTCTGGTCAGCGAGGCGCCGGAGGCGCCCAAGGTCATTGCTCGCCTGCCATTCATCGGCGAAGGCAACGCCCGTGACCCCGGCGTCGAGGCGCTCGTCATCGGCCCGGTGGCCCAGGAGGAGACCGGCCGCGACCGCTCGTTCCTGGCAATTGAGGTGGAGGAAGACATTGGGTTCGCGTCGATCGAGGCGGCGCTGTCGCAGGCCGGGCACTCGGCCGCCTTCCATCAGGTCTGGCACGATCCGGATAGGCCGCCAGAATGGACCTACCTGATCGAGGCGTTCGGCTTCTTTACCGACAGCGGGCCACGCAGGGCGCTATTCATGGACGGACTCGACCAGCGTACCAAGCGGGTGATTCACCTGGGTGGCTACGCGACGCCGTTGAGCGAGGGCGACCTGGCGCCGTCCAGTGCTGGAGTACCAGGGACCAAAGAATGAGCGCGCCCAAACCGCAACCAAGTATCATGGGCATCGATCCTTACGTGGGCGGCGAAGCAGATATTCCAGGCTGGGATCGGGTTATCAAGCTAGCCTCCAACGAGGGAGCCTTCGGACCCAGCCCCAAGGCTATCGAGGCCTTCAAGGAGCTGGCCGGGACCTTGCATCGCTACCCTGACGGCAGCTGCGGGGAGTTGCGCCGGGCGATTGGCGAACGCCACGGCCTCGATCCGGAGCACATCGTCTGCGGCGCCGGCTCGGACGAGTTGATCGGGTTGCTTAGTCAGTCCTATGCCGGCTCCGGCGATGAGGTGCTGCACAGTCATCATGGGTTCCTGATGTACCCGATTTCAGCTATGGCCACGGGCGCGACGCCCGTGGCAGCGCCGGAGACTAACTTGACCGCCGACGTCGATGCTCTGCTCGACCACGTCACTCAGAGGACGCGGATCTTGTTCGTCGCCAACCCAAACAATCCAACTGGCACTTACCTATCAGACGCCGAAATGCGGCGCCTGCGCGCCGGCTTGCGCGACGACATTTTGCTTGTCGTCGACGCCGCTTACGCCGATTACGTCGAACGCGACGACTACCAGGCCGGCGACGAATTGGTCCACAGCGGCGACAATGTTGTCATGACGCAGACTTTTTCCAAGATTCACGGCATGGGCGGGCTCAGGCTTGGCTGGGCCTACTGTCCAGCCGCCGTTGCCAACGTGCTCAACCGCGTGCGTGGTCCGTTCAACGTTAACGCCGCCGCCGCCGCCGCCGGCATCGTCGCCATCGGCGACACCGAGTTCACCGAGCGGGTACGTCTCCACAACAAAGAATGGCGCGCTTGGACCCGCGATGAGCTAGTCAAGCTGGGGCTTTCGGTAACCGATAGCGTCGGCAATTTCCTGCTCGTCTGCTTCGGAGACGTGCCGGGCCGGAACGCCGAGGCGGCGGATACGTTCCTGAAGGAGCGCGGTATCATCGTTCGACGCATGACGGCCTACCACCTGTCACAGTGCCTGCGCATCACGATCGGCCTAGAGGATGAGATGCGAGCCGTCATCGGGGCCCTTGCCGCGTTTCTTGGAAGCAACAAATGAGCGCCGTGGCGACGCTACTGTTCGGCCGCGTGGTGTTGATCGGCATCGGCTTAATTGGCTCATCGCTGGCCCGGGTTATCAAGCGCGACGGGCTGGCGGGCGAGATCGCGATCGCTACGCGTACGGAGAAAACCTTGGCCCGCGCACGAGAGCTCCGACTCGGCGATGCCTATACCACAAATCCGGCCGAGGCCGCCGCC
>PTLJ01000174.1 GCA_002938045.1 Alphaproteobacteria bacterium MarineAlpha3_Bin4 | reverse complement strand
ATCACGTATCTCTTTGGTTTCGACCGTTATCCAATGGGTTGAAGGCGGTTCCTATCTATATAGAACGTAACGCTCCGCCATGCGACCAAGAATATAGATCCTGGATTATGCGCCCGGTTGAGGCGTTTATTGTTGACCTGCTCGATGGAGCTATTAAAGTTTGGGCTAACGTGGTGATTTGGCCGGCCGGCTTGCAGCCACGTAAAAAATTACGCTAAAAGGTCGGAGCTAAAAAAGCCCTGACCTTTCGTGGTTGGGGTTTTTATGGTCCGGGCCATGAAAAGGATGGTCTCCATGACAATGGATAAAACGTCCCCCCGGCGGTGGCGTCAAGCAACACAGCTCGTGCGAAGTGGTATTGACCGTTCTGCTTTCGACGAAACGAGTGAGGGACTTTTTCTTACTTCCGGGTATGTTTACGGTTCGGCGGAAGAGGCGGAACTCGCCTTCAAGGGCGACAAGGACCGCTACATCTATTCCCGCTACGGCAATCCCACCCTGACCATGTTCCAGGACCGGCTCGCCGCTTTTGAAGGCGCTTCGAGTTGTGTGTCGACGGCAAGCGGCATGGCCGCAGTGTTTGCCGCCCTGGCTAGCCAGGTGCAGGCGGGAGATCGGGTCGTAGCTTCGCGGGCTTTGTTTGGGTCGTGTCATTACATCATCGCCGAAATACTTCCGAAATACGGCATCAAGACGGAATTGGTCGATGGCATAGACCTGACGCAATGGCGAGCGGCGCTCAGCAAGCCGACGAAGTGCGTCTTCATCGAAACGCCCTCAAACCCAGGGCTCGAGATCATCGATATTTCAGCGGTGGCTAATTTGGCCCACAAGTCGGGCGCGCGGCTGATCGTCGACAATGTCTTCGCGACGCCAACCTTACAGCACCCGCTCGATCTGGGTGCCGATATTGTCATGTACTCAGCGACCAAGCACATCGACGGCCAGGGGCGGACCTTGGGCGGTGCCATCCTGAGCAACGATCAGGATTTCATGAACGATTGCCTGACCCCGTTCATGCGCCATACGGGGCCATCATTGAGCCCTTTCAATGCCTGGGTGTTGTTGAAGGGGCTCGAGACGTTGGATCTTAGGGTCCGTCAGCATTGCGCTAATGCCCTAGATATTGCCCAGTTCCTGAGCGAGCATCGGGCGGTTAATCGGGTGCTCTACCCTGAACTTGCTTCTCACCCACAGCACGATCTGGCGATGCGGCAGATGTCAGCCGGCAGCACCATTGTGTCGTTCTATATACCGGGCGGTAAGGAAGCGGCGTTCAAGTTTCTGAATGCGTTGGAATTGGTCGATATCTCGAATAATCTCGGTGATTCCAAGAGTCTGATTACGCATCCCGCCACGACCACGCACCAACGGCTAAGTCCTGAGGAGCGCGCGGAGTTGGAGATCACGGATGACTTGGTTCGTCTATCCGTCGGTCTGGAGGATTCCGAGGATTTGAAGAGCGACTTAGACCAGGCGCTGACTCTCAGATAAGAATGACTACACCGACGCTATCCCTGGACCCAAGGAAGACCGGCGACCTTCCAGCCGTCTATAGTGCCGCGGTGTTTAGATCTGTCCGCGTCCCCTTCGAAACCTTCGCTGATGTTGAAACACCGAGTGAACCCCTTAGCCGTCATTTCCTGGGCGGCCGATTTCGACCGGACGCCTGAGCGGCAGATGAACAGCAGTTGCGTGTCCCTATCGAGTTTGTGCTGAAGTAGATGCTCTGCGAACGCCCTATTGATTTCCATCGTTGGAAACAGTTTCCACGAAATGAACAGCGGCTCCTTGCAAAGGCTGCTCAGATCCGGCACGCCAACATATGAGAATTCGGCGTCGGTGCGCACGTCGATGAGTGCCGCGTCGGGGTCATCCCGCAAGATATTCCAAGCGTCGGTCGACGAAACGTCGCCGGCGTAGGCCTCGTTTGGCATGCGCAGTCTCCCTAAGCGAACTCTCTTGATGGAGCCGATTTATCCAACGCCTCGAGCATTTCCTCTATGGTGACAAACTTACGGCGCGGCGCAACCCCTGTCGCATTCTCGATTTCCATGGTTTCGAGTTGCTTCCAGTCGGCATAGGTGACGTAACGGATGCCGCGCGCATTGAAAAGGGACTCTAACCCCTTTCGACCCGCCTTGTCAGACTTGGGCAAATTACCGAAGTCTTTGTGTATGTAATCAGCGACGACCTCGCCGTCGTAACGGTTACTGGAAATCACGCCCGTCGGTCCGCGCTTGATCCATCCGACGGTGTATAAGCCCTCAGCGACCCGGCCGTCATCGTTGGGTATGATGCCACGGTCGCCCTCGTAGGGCGCACCCACGATAGGATCCGACCGATAGCCAATCGCAGCGACAACCAGTCCGCAATCCACCTCAAAAAAGTCTCCCGTTCCTTCGGCGCGACCATCAGTCACCTGTGTGCGTTCGAAACGCAACGCTTCAACACGATCGCCGCCCAGAACCTCGACGGGAGTAGCGCAGAACTCAAAATGCACGCGCTTCGACTTTTCATCGGGCCGGTTCACAGAAAAGGTTCGTAAGGTCTTCAGGTTCCGTTCGGAGAGACGCCGGTCGCGATCGGACAACGCGGCCAATACGGGGTCGTCGTCACCAGGGATCTGCTCGGCCTTGGCCAGAGGAACACAACAATTGAGTTTTCCCATTTCGCGAAGTTCGACGTTCGTGAACTTGGCCTCGATTGGACCGCGCCGTCCGAACAGGTGAACGTCGTAGATTGGTGACCCTTGAATGGCACAACTGGCATAATCGGGGAGGTCGGAGCCGGCCATGCGCTCGGCAGAGCAAACGAGAACCCGGGCGATATCGAGCGCTACATTGCCGACGCCGATCACAGCAGCGGTCCCGACGTTCAAATCCGGCCTCAGGTCTTGATAGTCCGGGTGCCCGTTGTACCAGCCGACGAAGGCTGCCGAGCCATGGACACCGATCTTATCTGCGCCGGGAATAGTCAGCTTCCGGTCGTTAGGTGCGCCGACGGCAAGAACGACGGCGTCGTAAAGCTCGCGTAACTCCGCTAACGACACGCAGTTACCAATCGTGACGTTTCCATAGTAGTTAACCTCATCTAAAAGCGCTGTTTTCTCGAACTTCTTGACGATGCGCTTGGTGGTTTGATGGTCGGGCGCGACACCTGCCCGAACCAGCCCGAACGGAGTTGGCAGCCGTTCGATAATGTCGATATGGCAGCCTTTGCAGGCTCTGGTCAAAGCGTCCGCTGTATAAAACCCAGCTGGTCCGGAGCCGATGATCGCTATGTTAATGGGCATTTTGAATCCCCGTCGGTGCACGAACCGCAGCTGGGGAGTCGTCGAAGGTGGCAAACTTGTTGTTAGCCAAGGCGGTCACCATTGTGAACTGGCCGCTCGTGAGTTGCATGTCGTCTCTCGAATCGCCCGCAAACCGGGCGGCTTCAGACTCAAGCTTTTGTCGTGCTCCTTGTGCTGGGGACTCTTTAGCCACGATATTCATTGTTGGTTCAGGCGCCTGACTTGAATGACAGCAGCATACCAGTCATCCAATGTGGCTGATTAGGTAAGGCCACTGAAACTGTTAGAAATATAGTGCCATTTGCCGGTATTGAAATAACAACTGGCGTGCCGTCAACTGAATTTGAACAATCGTTACAACCAATACTGATCTCTCGGCTGGCGAAAAATCCAAAAACATGCAAAAAGACTTATTGATTATTCGCTTACACATAGTTTGGAAGAAACGGCTCATGGAATTATCGAGATTGCCAATTCTGCGATGGTAAACGCTCTTCGCCTTGTGTCGGTTAGGCGTGGTCACGATCCCCGGGATTTTGTCATGGTTGGCTTTGGTGGAGCCGGGCCGGTGCACGCCAATCGAATAGCTGCCGAAGCAGACGTTCCTACAGTGTTGATTCCCATGAGTCCAGGGATAGCTTCGGCTATGGGCTTATTGGTGACCGATCTCAAGCACGACTACGCCACGACGCTCA
>PTLJ01000173.1 GCA_002938045.1 Alphaproteobacteria bacterium MarineAlpha3_Bin4 | reverse complement strand
CATCGAGTACGCCGTCGCCCTCGACCCGGGTGAGCTGTTCGACGCCGGTGCCTTCGTTGCTGCACTGTTCGCCGTTTCTCGGACCGACATCATCCGCGGCCGCATGGTGTTGGTGCGGGAACTAATCGCTGCCGTCGCCGACCCTGACTCAGCAGCTGACGCCATCGGTCGCACAGTCTCGGTCCACGAATCAATGCCGTTTGCGATCTACGTCTTTCTCGCTAACCCCAAGTCGTTCGTCGACTGTCTCTACACCGCCGCCCTCAACGGTGGTAGACCAGGACACATTGGCGGCCATGGCATCGGCCGTTTCTGGTGCCTATCTCGGCATCGAGGCGTTACCGGCGTCGTGGCTGGCCAATGTCGAGAACCGGGACGATATGGAAATACTCGCCCTACGCACGGCCAAGCTGGTGGCCTGAGGCCCGCTGGCGGCAAAAAAAGCCGTCCAAAAGCTCCTCTTGCGTCTCCCTTTGCATAGTAATTACTAAATTTAGTCAGTTGAGCTTGTACGGAAGTTCCTTGATCGCAGTGTCGACTATTTCTCTCGCTTTTTTGTCCGACAGTTTGTCGGCGATCAGCGCGCGGGTGGCGTCGAGGGCAATGTCGATCGTACGAACCCTGATCTCCTCGAGTGCAGCCGTCTCGGCCTGCTGGATGCGGTCCTGGGCTAGCTTCTCACGCCGGGCTAGGACAGCCTCCAGGCGCTCGCGGCCATGCTCGGCCATGCGTTCGGCACCAGCCTTGGCCTGGGCCGTGATTTCGTCTACTTCCTTGGTCGCGTCGCGCTGCTTTTTCTCGTAGGTAGCAAGCAGGTCCTGCGCCTCCTTCAACAGGGCCTCCGCCTCTTCGATGTCGGCGCGGATCTTGTCGGCGCGCTGGTCGAGCCCATGCGTGATAATGCCGTAGGCCGGTTTGGCAAGCGCGACGATGAATAGCGTGAAGGCGACCAGTACCCAGAATGTTGGATCAGTCAACATCGCGGACTAATCCTGCATCTTGAGTGCCGCGTCGACGGACTTGTCGATATCGCCGTCGTCAAGCCGTTTGTCGAGCAGGAGCTCGCTCGCTGCGGTTGCGACCTCGACAGCTGCGTCGCGCACGTTTTCGAAAGCTTCCTCTAAGGCCTTGGCGATGTTGGTCTCGCTCTCGGTTACTTGTGCTGCTAGCGTAACAGCCAGTTCTGCTTCTCGCTTCGCCGCTGCCTCGGCGATTTCCGCACTGGCTGCGGCAATTAACGACTGGGCCTCAACGCGGGCGTCGCTGAGGGTCTTCTCATAGGTCTCGATAGTGGCTTCGGCTTCGCGCTTGATTTCAGCTGCCTTGTCGAGGTTGTCGCCGATCCGCTTCTGGCGCGCCTCGAGGACGTCGGTGACCTTAGGCGCCATCACGCGCCACACCAGCAGGAATAGGACGGAAAAGGTGACAACCAACCAAAAAACCTGCGACGCATAGGTGCTGAAGTCTAACTGAGGCATCTCATGCCCTTTTTCGGATCCATTACGCGGGTCCGACCAACCATATGACGGCCGTCGGGCGGGCCACCAGCCGGGACCTACACAAACATGATCATGAACGCGATGACCAACGCATAGAGTGCGATTGCCTCGACTAAGGCAAAGCCAATCCAGGTCATCTGGGTCACGGCGCCGGCCGCGGCCGGATTACGGCCGACCGCCTGAATGAACGACGCGAAGATTGCGCCGATACCGATACCAGCGCCGATCACGCCGATCGCGGCCAGGCCGGCACCAATCATTTTTGCTGCTGCGAGTTCCATGACGGTGTCTTCCTTTCGATGTCTAAATGGTAATGCGTTGTGCTCTAATGAAGGTGTAGGGCGTCATTAAGATAGAGACAGGTGAGCACCGTGAACACGTAAGCCTGTAGGAACGCGATCAGGAGCTCAAGCCCGGTCAGGGCAAAGACGAACAGGAACGGCACGAAGCCGAACACGCCGAGTGAGACGACAAATCCTGCGAACACCTTCATCAGCGTGTGGCCGGCGAGCATGTTGGCGAACAGCCGCACGGAGAGGCTAATCGGGCGTGAGAAATACGAGATGGCCTCGATCGGCACCGCCAGCGGTGCCATCAGCAAGGGCGTTCCCGGCGGCAGGAAAAAGCCAAAGAAATGCACCCCGTGCTTGATAAAGCCGATCACCGTGACGCCGACGAAGATCGCCGCTGCCATGGTGAAGGTGACGATGATGTGGCTGGTGTAGGTAAAGCCGTAGGGAATCATTCCGAGCATGTTGCCAGCGAGCACGAACAAGAAAAGGGTAAAGATGAACGGGAAATAGCCCCGACCTTCCGATCCGACAGTGTCCCTGACCATGTTGGCGACGAACAGGTAGCTGAGCTCGGCAATTGATTGCCAGCGTCCCGGAACCAATGCATGCCGGCGCATTCCAAGCACGATGACCATTGTCGCCGTAACCACCGCAATTGCCATGAAGGCAGCGGAATTGGTAAACGAGACGTCGACGTCACCCACCTGCATGGGAATCCACCGCTTGATCTCGAATTGCGCGAGCGGGCTATGACCTTCAGCCACTATCGTTAGTTCCCTTGGTCCCTGCTGGTGGAGCTCCCAGCGGCGTTGTCTGCCTTCTTATAACCGGCGGCGTAACTGTAGCCGCTCGAAATTCTATATACGTTCAGGATGCCGGCTGCGCCCCCGAGAAGCAACAACACCAGCATTAGCCACGGCCGAGTTTCAAACCAGAGATCGAGCCCCCAGCCGATCGCTCCACCAACGGCGACGGCGGAAAGTAACTCAACGCCGACTCGAAAAGCAAGACCAATACCGGTGAGCGGCTGGCCTTTTTTATCACCTTTTTCGGCCGCGTCGTGACGCGCGTCGCGGAGGCGAACGTTAAGCCGCCGCAGCCGATCATTATCGCTCTCTTCGCTCATTCAAAGGGCTCCGAAGATGCGAGGAGTCGTAAGGCTTCAGGCGGTCTGGCGCAACTCCTCGGCCCGCTCCAGATCGACCGACACCAGTTGAGAGACGCCGCGTTCAGACATGGTCACACCGAACAGCCGGTCCATGCGTGCCATGGTCATGCGGTGATGCGTGATGATCACGAACCGGGTACTCTGATGGTGTGCCATCTTCTCCAGCATTGAGCAGAAGCGGTCGACGTTGGCGTCATCCAGCGCCGCGTCGACCTCATCGAGGACACAAATCGGTGCGGGGTTGGTAAGGAAAACGGAGAACAACAGCGCCAACGCGGTCAGCGCCTGCTCGCCGCCTGACAGCAGGGATAACATCTGCAGTTTTTTGCCCGGCGGGCTAGCCATAATTTCGAGGCCGGCCTCCAGTGGGTCCTCCGTTTCGGTCAGCGCTAAGTGTGCCCGGCCACCGCCAAACAGACGCACGAACAGGTCCTGAAAATGTTCGTCGACCTCCTTGAACGAGGCTAGTAGACGCGCGCGGCTCTCGCGGTTGAGCCTGTTGATGCCCTGCCTGAGCTTGTCGATTGACAGCAGCAGATCATCGCGTTCATCGTTCATGGTCTTGATTTGCTCGCCTATCTCGCTGGTCTCGGTCTCGGCCCGCAGGTTGACAGGACCCATGGTCTCGCGCTCGCGCTGCAGACGCTGCACCTTGCGTTCTATCGCTTCAATCTCTGGCAGCTCGGCGTCCAGCTTGACGCCCGATACTTCGGATAACTGGTCGGGGCGGCATTCGAGGCGTTCCTTGACCCGCTCGACGATCGCGTGACAGGCTTGCTTGGCCTGTTCGACGGCGCCTTCCAGGCGGACCGTCTGTTCGCGCGACGTCGCCAGCCTCGCCTCCGACTCGCGCAAAGCATTGTCAGCTTCCCTCAGGGCCGTCTTGGCCTCGGCCAGGCCGTCGGCGGCGATGCTGCGTCTGTCCTCGGCGTTGCCGAGGGCGTCGAGTAGCGCGCCGCGCTGGTGCTCGATTTTCCGCGGTCGTTCGGCCAACTGTTTGATCTCGACGCTGAGAGCGAGTTGGCGCTTGTTTAGCTG
>PTLJ01000172.1 GCA_002938045.1 Alphaproteobacteria bacterium MarineAlpha3_Bin4 | reverse complement strand
GCCGCCGACGCCGTGTCCGGACTGCCGCAGCCCGGCGAACGGCATCCAGTCCACCCGGAACGCCGTGTGGTCGTTGACCATCACTGCGCTGGCGTCGAGATGGCGGTAAGCGTAAAGCGCGGTATCGATGTCGCGTGTGCACACAGCTGCCTGGAACGAGAAGGGCAGAGAGTTAGCGCGGGCAATGGCGTCTGCGATGTCGTCGTAGGCGTAGACGCAGACTGCCGGTCCGAAAATTTCAGTAGTACTGATGCGGGCATCGGCTGGCGGTTCGTTGAGCACGGTGCAGGCGTAGCACGACTCACTCACCTTCTTACCGCCCGACAACACCTCGGCGCCGCCCTCGGCTGCCTCGCTCACCCAATCATGGACGCGATCGACCTCGGCGTGGCGAATTAACGGCCCAACATTCGTTTTGTCCTTGGTCGGGTCACCGATGATCATCTTATTAGCCTCTCCAGAGAGGCGTTCGGCGACGTCGCGGGCGATGTCGCGGTGGGAGAAGACGCGCTGAACGGAAACGCAGACCTGGCCGGCGTGATAGAAACCGCCCTTGGCAAGCACTGGCACAAGTTCGTCTAGGTCGGCGTCAGCGGCAATAATCACCGGTGCCGCACCGCCGTGCTCGAGCGCGCATCGAGTGCCAGGCGCTAGCTTCGAGCGCAGCATCCACCCCACCCGGGCGCTGCCGATGAAGCTGAAGAAATTAACCCGCGCGTCTGTGACAAGAGCCTCCGCCACGTCAATATCAGCGGTGACCAACGGCTGGCACCACTCTTCTGGCAGCCCAGCCTCGCGCAGAATTTCGACGAAGCGTAGGCAGGAAAGGGGCGTCACCTCGGCTGGCTTGACAACCACCGGGCAACCTACGGCGACGGCCGGCGCCACTTGGTGGATGATCAGGTTTAAGGGATGATTAAACGCGCTCACAGCGACGACCACGCCGATCGGCTCAAAGTGTGTGAACGCCAAGCGATTGGACGCCGCTGGTGTTACTCCCATGGGGATTTCGCTGCCGTGCTGGGTGCGCAGCACCTCGCTGCAGAGGCGCACACCGTCAATCGCACGCGCCACCTCGACCCGCGAATCGATCAACGGCTTGCCCCCTTCGCGCGCCGCCTCGATGGCCAATTCTTCTGCGCGCCCGATCATGATCTCGCACGCCTTGTCGAGGATCTCAACCCGCCGGTGGGCCGGCAGCCAGCCCTGCCGATCGGCGAACAGTCCTTCTGCCGTCGCCAGCGCCGTCTCTACGACGCTGGCGTCGGCCGTAGCCACAGCCGCGATCGTCTCTCCGTCAAAGGGCGCACTCACTTCGATGGCGCCTGCCCCACCTTTGGCGCCGGGCACCATCAAGGGGAATTGCTGTGTCACTGGATGCCTCCTAGGGGTTGTCTGTCTTTTAAATGACCGGTGATTGGGGGCCGACGGCGCTTTACCCGACAGTCCTAAGATAACCTCCAAACCCGGCGAAATTCTAACACGTGCCTCCCCCTCTAAGGTGGCAATATTTTCCTTAAGCCAAACGATATAGCTGAATTAATGAAATAGAATTGTGGGGATTTAGTGGGGTAATGTTTCTAGGCTAGCCAGAATACTCTATTAAACCATTGAAAAGATTGGAGCGGGCGATGGGATTCGAACCCACGACTTCAACCTTGGCAAGGTTGCGCTCTACCCCTGAGCTACGCCCGCGTTCCCGGGGCTTAAAAGCGCGCCGATCATACGCAAAGGCGGGCGCTTTGCAAGGCCGATCTTGCCGCCGTTCTTTGTCGCTGGCAGCCTTGAGACAGGTCGCCCTCAAGGTTAGTATCCCGGCCATGCCGAAAACACCCAAACAGTTGCTCACGCGCCTCGACGAGCTCCACCTCGAAACATCGACGGTTGAGCATCCGCCGGTGTTCACGGTCGAAGAATCGAAGGCGTTCCGGGGTGACCTTGCCGGCGGCCACACCAAAAACCTATTCCTCAAGGACAAGAAGGGGCAGCTGTGGCTGGTGGTGACTCTGGAGGACCGCGCCATTGACATGAAGATGCTCAGGCACCGGATCAGCTCGGCACCGCTGTCGTTCGGCAAACCCGACCTGCTTGAGGACGTGCTCGGCATTCCCCCAGGCTCAGTGACGCCCTTCGCGCTCATCAACGACAGCGAACACCGGGTTCGGGTGGTTCTCGACAAGGAGATGATGGGCTGCGAGTTGTTGAACTATCATCCCCTAACCAACGCGGCTACGACGCAAATCTCGCCGGCCGGGCTGATGACCTTCATCCGCGATTGCGGCCACGACCCCGTAGTGATGGAGCTATGATTACCCGCGATGCCGCCCGTGGCAACAGCGCTGGGCTTGTGCAACCGCTGGCCAAAAGCCATCTATGTACAGTAGGATCCTGGTAGCGAGGGTACGGAACAGATGGAATTCAAACTCAATCCGAATGGCTCGATGTCGTCCGAGGATCCGCAGGCGAAGGACGCGCCTAGCGAGGGCGCGGATGAGGGACCACCCGACCTCTACGTAGAGCCCAGTTTAGCCGCTACCGCGCCGGCTGGTCCGGCGGCGGCCGGCGACGTGATCAAGGAGTCTAACGCCCCGCGGTTCGCAGAGGACGTCATCGAGGCGTCGCGCCAGGTGCCGGTCATCGTCGACTTCTGGGCGCCCTGGTGCGGGCCCTGTAAGCAGCTGGGGCCGATGTTGGAAAAGCTGGTCCGCGCTGCCGGTGGCATGGTCAGGATGGTCAAGATCAACATCGACGAGAACCAGGAACTGGCAGCACAGCTGCGTGTCCAATCAATTCCGGCCGTTTTTGCCTTCAAGGACGGCCAGCCCGTCGACGCTTTCATGGGGGCATTGCCGGAAAGCCAGCTCAAGACCTTTATCAAGCGCCTACTAAGCGGCGCGAAGGCGCCGCTCGAGCTTAACCTAGAAGAGGCCAAGGCGGCTCTCGACGCCGGCGATGCCGCCGGTGCACAAGCTCTCTATCGGGAGATCCAGGCCCAAGACCCGACCAACCCCGAGGCCATTGGCGGTATCATCCGGGCCTCGCTCGCAGCCGGCGAGGCGGAGACCTCCAAGGCGCTGATCAAAAGCCTGACGCCGGAACTCACCCAGAAACCTGAGGTCGCAGTGGCGATTTCGGCGGTCGAGCTTTTCGAGGAGTGTGGAGCCGTCGGCGACATCGACGCCCTCGTCAAGCAGGTCGCCACTTCGCCTGACGACCACCAGGCGCGGTTCGACTTGGCGATGGCTTATTTTGGCGCCGGTCGCACCGCCGATGCCGTCGACGCGCTATTGGAGATCGTCCGCTGCAACCGCACCTGGAAAGACGGCGCCGCACGCGTGCAGCTGCTCAAGATTTTCGATACCCTCGGGCCGGCCGATCCCGTCACCGCGGACGGGCGGCGGCAGTTGTCGTCGCTGTTGTTTTCATGACTTCCGGCGTTCACCGGCCGCCGCCGGAAACGCTGCCCGACACGCTTGCCGTTTTTCCACTTTCCGGCGCCTTTCTGCTGCCTCGTGCCCGGCTGCCGCTCAATATCTTCGAGCCGCGCTATCTCAAATTGACCGCGGACGCGCTCGCTAATGACTGTATGATGGGCATGGTTCAACCGAGGGAAACCGGCGCTGAGACGTACGGCAACACGGCACCGATTTACGACGTCGGCTGTGCCGGGCGCATAACCTCGTTCTCGGAAACCGACGACGGACGCTATCTGATCGAACTCACGGGCCTGTGCCGGTTCCGAGTTCGGGGCGAACTTGAGATGGTCGACGGCTATCGCCGGGTCGAGCCGGACTTCAAACCCTATTTGGACGATCTTGCCGACGACGACGGCGAAACGGCAGACCGCGATCGCCTGCTGGCGGAGGTGCGGCCGTTTTTCGAGAGCCGTGGCATGGCCGCCGATTGGTCGGCGTTGGCGCAGCTCCCGGACGACGCCCTGGTCACGGCCCTGGCCATGGTCGCGCCATTCGGTACGCCCGAGAAGCAGGCGCTCTTGGAGTGTGTGGG
>PTLJ01000171.1 GCA_002938045.1 Alphaproteobacteria bacterium MarineAlpha3_Bin4 | reverse complement strand
AAGCGCGCTAGGGCCGGAGCACCTACACTTGGCTACAAGCCTAGACGCCTACGCCAAATTGCTACGCGCGACCGGGCGGATTGCCGAGGCAGTACGGTTCGAGAACCGTGCCAAGAAAATCCGGGCCAAACACTCGATCGTCAATCCCAGAAATTGAGCCTAACGTAGGCGCCCAGAGCTCTCGAAATCTTGCGCACCAAGACCGAGCGCGCAGCCAGAAAGCAGATGGTCACGGTATTACCATCGCTGACGGCGTCGTCGTTTCTCAGTATGCCGGCGTACAATTCCATTTGCGATTTAGCCATATTTAGGCTCAAGCCGTTTGCTTCTTGGCTGCGGATATATGTCATAAAATTCGCTCTATAAACCGATCATTCCTATCCCGTGATACAAGTGATAGAACGAGTTGACACCCGACCGCCGAAAACGGAAACTGACGTGGCCCTCGACAGTCCTGTCAACGCCCCCCGGATGTGGTTGCTAGTTGATGATCGCGCCGGCAACCGTAGCCAGTG
Source organism: Alphaproteobacteria bacterium MarineAlpha3_Bin4 (assembly GCA_002938045.1). Classification (GTDB taxonomy): domain Bacteria; phylum Pseudomonadota; class Alphaproteobacteria; order Rhodospirillales; family Casp-alpha2; genus PTLJ01. Next base: position 3,511 of record PTLJ01000171.1, on the reverse strand, counting down.
TATGGGTGTTGCACAGGCGCTTGGCTTGTCTTTCGAAACGCGAGAACTCCGCTACGGTATCTTGGCGGGATTTCCAAACACGCTATTGGGCGCGTCGTTCGCCGGATTGACGGCGACCAGCCGGGCTGGTCTGTCGCCACCGTGGCCAGAGGCTGTGATCGCTGCGGGCCGACGTACTGCGCCGGTGGCGCGATACATAAAGCGTCTCTCCGGAGGTCGTACGAGGTTGTTTCAAATCATGCATCCGGGAGGCGGTTCATCGGATTTCGACCTGATCGCCGTTCCCAACCATGATACAGCCGGTGACGGACCAAATATTCTAAGGATTACCGGAGCTCCGCACGGCATGACTAACACGAGGTTAGTCGCAGCGGCCACCGAGTGGGGTCAGCGGCTTGAAAATCTCCCGCGCCCTCGAATCGTATTAATCGTCGGCGGGAGCACGCGTAATCGTCGATTCGGCGTCGATATGGCCCGTGAACTAGGACGGATAGCATCTGGGATGGCGGTAGCTTCGGGCGGCTCATTGATGGTGACGACGAGCCGTCGCACGGATGATGCAGGTGAGGCGCTGCTAACTGAAATTGATGTACCTGCGCATATTCACCGTTGGGAAGATAGTGGTGACAACCCCTATATCGGCTATCTTGGCTTGGCCGACGCGGTGATTGTGACCGGGGAATCAGTGTCGATGTGTTCTGAGGCTTGCGCCGTACCCGTACCGGTTTACATTTATGGATCACCGAAACTGATATCAGCCAAACATCGGCGTTTCCACGAAGAATTGTTCCAGCGCGGTTTTGCTCGTCCACTCGATGGTCGACTTGATGAGTGGACACATCCACCGTTAAATGCCGCTAATAGTATTGCCCACGAAATCGCTGGTATTCTGAATCGATGAAGGCATTCCCATCTAGCATCGTTTGCTAAATACAAGGATTGGATCAAGAGGGCGTTGTTTGAATTTACGTCCTTTTGGTTTAATTCAGTGTCAATTCAGAAACTGAGATATCCAATCAAATTAGATAAAGCACTAGGTAGACCCCGAGCAGCACGATCACCCACAGTACCATGGCACCCACGGTAACGGTGCGCGTCAACACTCCCTGAGGCCCTGTACGTCGAAAGATGCCAGTAATTAATCGTTGGATACATTCCAATGCAAGGCGCCTTGTCAACTGGTCTAGAGCTTCAAATTTGGCAAAAAATTGGCGTGCCAAGCGTGGCAAAAGCTTGCGGTAAACAACATCGCAGTCAAGGTTCACCGAAGGCATCTCGGGTGGGTAGTAGCCGGTCCGCATGAGCCAAGTGAAAGCAAGTCCTGAAAAGAAGAGTAGCTGAAGTTGGTTGATCACGTGAGGTGTGGTGTAGGGATTAAAATCGAGGGGGAAGGGTAGGATGTTATAGAGGGGCTGTGGCCAGACACCAATTCCAACGCACAGAGTAGCGGCGATACTCATCGCCAGCAGCATGTTCCAAGGCGCCTCTTTGACCCGTCTTCCGCTGTCGTGGGCGAAGAAGGCGAAGAACGGAATTTTGATGCCAGAGTGATGAAAAACGCCAGCAGACGCGAACAGCAGCACACCCCACGTCAGCCAACGCCCTTCGTCCGCAGCGGCGGTCAGGATCAGCGATTTGCTTATGAACCCGCTAAACAGAGGGAATGCCGATATTGACGCCGCTCCGACGAGGCAGAACGCCGCCGTCAACGGCATCGTCTTGTATAGTCCCCCAAGCTCGCTGCCCTTGATGGTACCCGTGCGTAGAAGGACAGCTCCCATCGACATGAACAGAAGCGCCTTATAAAGGATATGAGTGAAGGCGTGTGCTACGGTGCCGTTAACCGACATCTCCGTGCCGATGCCGATGCCTACCACCATGAAACCGAGCTGATTGTTTAGGCTGTAGGAAAGAACCCGCCTAAGGTCATTTTCGATAACGGCGTAAAAGATGGGGAAGGCTGTCATGGTAGCACCGATCCAGATCAGCATCTCCGTGCCTGCATAGCCGCGCGCAAGGGCGTAAACTGCAAGTTTGGTTGTGAAGACACTAAGAATAACAGTGCCACCCACCGTCGCTTCGGGATAGGCATCCTGTAGCCAATTGTGTAGCAGCGGGAACGCACACTTAATACCAAAGGCCACAAATATGAGAGCTGTTCCGGGGCTCGTCACGCCGAGGAAGTCGAAGGCTATGGAGCCCGTGTCACGGACCAGGAGGATGAGGCCGCCCAAGAGGAGAACACCTGAACCAACCTGGATGATCAGGAACCGCATGCCTGCCTGGTAGGATCGCTCAGTGCGTCGCGCCCAAATAAGAAATACTGAGGAGACCGCGGTCAGCTCCCAAAAGACGAACAATGTGATCAAATCGCCCGCATAAACAGCACCGATAGCGCTACCGGCGTAGACCTGGGTAGCAATCTGTTGCACCGGGTCGTCGTCCTTCAGCGTGTAAAGGTTGCCCAAGAATGCGGCGAAGAAAAAGATGTAAGAAAATACCTGGCTAAGACGGTCGATACGGAGCAACTCGAGGTCATAGTTCATGATGTTGACTGACCAGTGGAGCCCCGGCTCGAGGGAAAATGCGAATCCCAGTCCTATCAGCGGAAGGATCAGGAGATAGGAAGCACGGAATGGTCCTCGCAAGAGCGGGATTGGTATCGCGCCGAGGATCAGTATGAGCGCTGGGTTAATCGTCATAATAGTCTTCCCCGCGCTTGAGCAGAATCCGCATTACCTTGGCAGTCAGTACCAGCCCGACGCAAACGACGAACCCAAAGATGCCGAAAAAGCCGAAGTAGGTTTCAGCGATGAAATGGGGGTGTTTGTCGTAGAAGGCGTCAGCAACAAAGAGTATGCCGCAGAGAATGACTAAGCCCCATACCACCTTGGTGATGTTTTGCCGATCGTCGAGCCAGTATTTTCGGTCGTCAGACATGGGATCATCCGCCCACTATGGGTTGAAGAAATACTTGGATCCGGTCGGCATAAAAGAAAAGGATGATACAGCCAGCTGCCGTCAGCGATAGCGCTGAGAGACAAGAGACTGGTGCTTCGAGTGAAGTGGTTCTGACAGGAGAATTTGGCCCATTGGCATCCTCAGAGGCACAAAAAAAACCTCGGGCGACCACAGGCAATAGGTAGGCGATATTGAGTAACCCTGAGATCATTAACACGGCGACGAAGATCAATTGCTCGGCGCTCGCGGCGCCAAGCGTCAGGTGCCACTTACTCCACATACCTCCCATCGGCGGCAGGCCGATAAGGCTTAGGCTGCCGACAAAAAACGCGAAAGTGGTGATTGGCATGCTCCGTCCGATGCCACGCATCTGGCTGACCTCGGTTTTGTGGGTAGCAACTAGGATAGCTCCAGCGCAAAAGAACAGCGTGATTTTACCGAAGGCGTGCATAGCGATGTGCATGCTGCCTCCGATAACACTCCAGGTATTGCTTAGCATTGCCCCGAGAACGATGTAGGACAGTTGACTTACCGTTGAATAGGCCAACCG
>PTLJ01000170.1 GCA_002938045.1 Alphaproteobacteria bacterium MarineAlpha3_Bin4 | reverse complement strand
GTAACGCTGAATTGGTCAAGAAGATCGTTGATGTTGCCGGGGAATATGGCAGACGTGCGGCAACGCCAAAAGAAGCACGAGGGATATTAAGGCTCTCGGCGGCTTAACCCATCTTTCCGACACAAGTTACTTCGTATCATCTGGTCACTACCTAATGAGAACTTCGCCCTGCCGTTCAAGACGCTACTCCACCGCATATCTCCTGTCTGGTACGGCAATCAACGGATTGATCTTGATCGTAGCAATGAACCCGACGCGTTCGACGCTCAGTTTCCCATACCGGAATCGAGTGCTTTGAGGTCTCAGCCTGCTGAGAAGATCCGTTCATTCTTGGCGATGAAGATTGCAATACGCAAATCGAGGTCAGCACTTTTCATGTGCTTGCTGAAGACAATTTGATTTGTTTGGAACTGGTCATTTAAATGCCGGCATTACCTCACTGACGAATAATTCCAGCGAGTGCTTTTGCTCCTTTAATCCGAGCCCGAGGCTGGCATAGTAAGTAAAGTGATCGATACCTATATCGGCATAGAGCCGGAGTTTCTCTATGACCTGCTCCGGTGTTCCAAACATGAGATTCTTGTGGAGCATCTTCGGATCATACTCGTCCCGGTTTTCCAGCTCCGACAATTCGACCACCTTTGGGAAACCGTTCACGATATCACCTAAGTTCTTGAACAAATTTTCGAACTGGCCGAGCTGGAGCATGGCTGCTCTCACCGGCAATTCCCAATCTTCCTCGCGGTCATAGACGACGGTATGGCGCATGGTGGCGAAGATCGGCCGTGGTTTGCCCGGATTTTCGGCAAGCGCCGTATCTAATCTTTCCTTGTAGAGTTCAACCTCTGAAATTGGCCGGGTGAGCGGCCAGGACAGAATATTGCAGCCATTCTTGACCGCGTAGTCATAAGTAACCGGTGCGCGAGCAGCGACCCAGATCGGCGGATGCGGATTTTGCAAGGGTTTTGGTACCGATGTCGCTAGGGGGAAAGACCAAAATTCGCCGTCGTGTTCGCAATCTCCCCGCCACAGGGCTTTAACTACCGGCAGCATCTCTTGCATGTACTTATAGCCTTCAGTTTGCTTAAGACCAGGATGCATGCGGTCAAATTCACGTTGGTAAGCACCCGAACCAATTCCGAATTCCAGGCGCCCGCCGCTGTAAAGGTCGAGAAGCGCTGCCTCACCGGCAAGGTTAATCGGGTGCCAGTACGGGGCCACGACCACGGCCGTTCCGAGACGGATATTTGACGTATGTGCGGCCCACCAGGTAAGGATCTGGAACGGATTGGGTGCTATGGTCATTTCGAGCGCATGATGTTCTGCCGCCCATGCAATGTCGAAGCCCCCCTCATCGGCTATTTGCACCATTTCAAGGGTATGGCGTTCGACGTCGCGCATGTCGATATCCGACGTTATGCGTTCCATGTTGATTGCGAGTTGGAATTTCATGTTATGCCTTTCTGCGGCTGCGTGTTGCGTCGGATTTTGATCTGCACAGGATTGAAGACGTGCCGGATGAAGGCTTTAATTTTTTCGAAGCAGCCAACTAAAAACCGACCTTGCTTTGATTGCTATCTCTCAATCCGGTTAGTCAAATGGTTGCTTGAAAACGTTGTGCATACCAGTTCGCGAACGTCGCCACATTTGGTTCCATCAGGGTCGAAAACCGCCCCGGAATCGCGAAAGGCGAAGCGAGACCTTTTTGTTGGTTTTCCAGAGCTTCAATATCCTCTTCAAGAGCCGCGTCGAGCCGACGGTAGTAATAAGCTGCTCTGTCTCCAAAATTCGACAGGGCAACCGTTTCCGGCGGAAAACAAATTGTCTGCCGAACTTTGCAACGTTCGGGGCCAAGTGGATAAGCCTCATACACCCAAAGCGCGTCCTTCCCCGCGGCGAAGGTCATATTGGGAAATACCCAAGTATAGCGTGCGCCATTTGCGCAACGCTTCTCGAGACCGGGGATCAAAGGCAGTGCATGGCCCTGTTCGTCGTCTAACAAGGCACCGGTGCCGTTGGTTTGGCCGTATTGACTGGCATAAGCACCGACCGTTGTATCGGCCGGATCAGGTAGGCCGTAAATGCCGTCGATAGTATTAGGATGCACAAATTTCAGATGGTAGTATTCGTTGAAGACCTCGAGAAAAGCCTTCCAGTTGCAGCCAACTTCAAATCGCTGGTGGCGTGTTGAGACCAGAGAGCGTAGCGGCCAAGGCGTGTGTAACTGTTCAAAATCTCCAAGGTATGCGTCAAGATCCGGAGGGGTGCTGTCCAGGAAAATAAAGGCAAACCCGGCTCGTTCAGCTACAGGAAATTCGATCAGCCCGTAATCCGTTTTTTCGAAGTCCTTCGTTGCCTCCATATGCGGCGCCCCCGCCAAGGACCCGTCCAGCCGGTAGGTCCAACGATGAAACGGGCAAGAAATCGCACGGCAAACCCCTTCGCCTTCCAACAGTCGAGCGCCACGATGGCGACAGGTATTAGCAAAGGCTCGGAGTGCTTGTTGCGTGTCGCGTAGCAAAATTATCGAGGCGCTAGCGATCTCTAGGGTCGCATAAGCTCCGGGCGCATTTACGCAATCAGCCCGGCCGATCCCGAGCCAGGTGCGCCGGAAGATCGTCTCAATTTCAGCCTCTAGAACCGATAGAGAGCCGTAACAGGCGGGCGGTAGCGAATGGGATGCGTCACCAGGCAACCGGCATTTCGAAAGGAGATCTTGAAAAGCTTTCGTCAGGACGAGATCGTCATTAGTACTGATTTTAATGGGCATGGCTGCGATTTTTTACAAATTATGGGTAGAATGGCCTGTTCTCATTAAGTGGTCCACGGCTTAAGACAGAGGTTGGCATGGTTTGAGTTGATCGTCCGGCCGAAGCCATTGGCAAACGTAGGCTGGAACATTAACGTTGGGCAAGATGGTTTCTGGTCCTAGCGGCCTGTAGCTCAGCGAGCTATGCAGCCGGACCAGGTTGTAATGCTGTCTTTATCCATTTATTAGCAAATTTGCCTCCTTCAAAGTGCAAAAACTAACGTTGTTCAACAGTTCTTCCCGGAGCTTTCCGTTGAATGGCTCGTTGTAGCCGTTCTCCCACTAGCGCCGAGTGGCAGGACTTCGTGCCCATTGCAAAGCGCGATTAGGGGTGCCTAGGGCACGGGCGCTTAATCGTGTCCGCGGATATGATTTCGACTGTGGGAACAGCGGCTAATATAGAACTTCGTCGTCGGTGCTCTAGGGTTTTTCGCAGTCTCTTATACGCTTTGTCGATAAGGCGCGCCCCGGCGTCTCGCTGACAACAGAAGCATGCGCGGACGCGTCGGACGTCTGCTTCGGATCAGAAGCAGAATATGATTACACCCATCTATTATTATGGTTTCCAGGTTAAATCGGATATCCGCACATTGAAGAATGATAAGGATTATAGCGATTTCCTGGGCGAAGTTGGGTCAGTAACGGGTATGTGGGTATACTCAAATCTGCGCTCAATTTTTTATATGTTGTTCCGGTAATTCAGCCTTAATCAGAGATTGATACACCCAAAGCTCAACGCCTTCATATGAGACCACACTACAAATACCCTATTTCCCAAGGGTATTGACCGACTTGACTTCCACGTTAGCCAGCCCCGCTTTTATGCAGAACCGTGCGGCTGGTTCGGCCCTGAGACTGATGTAATCGACCCGAAATGCTCCAACGGCCTTGTAGTCGATTGGCTTGCGATCACTCTTTGCAACGCATTCACCGGAATGAACGTTCATTGCCCATATCGCAATGCTGAGCACAATAAATAGCTTGAAGATGGCTTTAATCATCGCATCAACCCATGTAGCCGTTTGAGGCGACTATGATGGGCCGGGGAGGTTAATGAGAAGTTATCGCTCAGCAGACAATTAGAAAGCCTCACGTCCTTAGCGTCCGCTTCCTTGGTCAGCCTTAAGCAGACTGATTGGTTTGAGAAAGTCTCCACATTTGGCCTATTATCTGGTGAGCAGGGTAACCTGCGGTCGGATCTTATCGATGATTGGGGACGTCCATGGGCAAGGAACTTGGATCGGAAGCGTTCCGGCAAAAGACTTTCCCGTCGGGTGACGTGTTGTGGCGGAACGGTGACCCGAGTGACTTCGTTTGTTTGA
>PTLJ01000017.1 GCA_002938045.1 Alphaproteobacteria bacterium MarineAlpha3_Bin4 | reverse complement strand
GTGACGCTCAGTTGGGACAACGGCGATGGGCTCGTCTTCCATCGCACCTACGCCATCGATGACAACTATATGGTGTCGATCACCCAGCGGCTCGCGAACAACGGGCCGAGAGCCGTGGCCGTACATCCCTACGGCTTGATTTCGAGGCGCGGCACGCCCGAGACGACGGGATTCTATATCCTTCATGAAGGCTTGCTCGGGGTCTTCGACGGCACGCTAAGCGAGATCGACTACGACGACCTCCAGGAAACGGGGTTGATTGAGCAGAGATCAACTGGCGGCTGGCTCGGCATCACGGATAAGTATTGGCTTGCAGCGCTGATCCCGGACCAGACAACGACGACGACCAGCCGCTTTCTGCACCGCATCGCCAGCGGCGTCGACAAGTACCAGGTCGATTACCGGGGGCCGAAGCTGGTGGCGCCCGCGGGCGGCGGCGTCGAAACCCGCAACCATTTGTTCACCGGCGCCAAGGAAGTGCTGCTGATGGACGGTTACGAGAAAGCTTATGGCATTGACCGATTCGAATTGGCGATCGACTGGGGCTGGTTCTATTTCCTGACCAAGCCAATCTTCTATTCGCTGCTTTGGATTAATGACCATGTCTTCAACCTCGGCCTCGCTATCCTACTGCTGACGGTCGTCATCAAGCTCGCCTTCTTCCCGCTCGCTAACAAGTCTTACACATCGATGAGCAAGATGAAAAAGTTACAGCCGGAGATGACAAAGATGCGTGAACGGTTCGGTGACGACAAGGTCAAGCTGAACCAGGAAATGATGGCTCTCTACAAACGCGAGAAGGTCAACCCGGCGTCCGGCTGCCTGCCGATCGTGGTTCAGATTCCAGTTTTCTTTGCGCTTTACAAGGTACTATTCGTAACCATCGAGATGCGCCACGCGCCGTTCTTCGGCTGGATTCAAGACCTGTCGGCGCCAGATCCAACGACGGTGTTCAACCTATTCGGTGTGCTCCCTTGGACGCCGCCCGAATTCCTGATGATCGGCGTCTGGCCGCTGCTCATGGGCATCACCATGTTCCTGCAACAAAAGCTCAACCCGCAGCCAACTGATCCGGTGCAGGCCAAGATCTTCCTGTTTCTGCCAATCATGTTCACCTTCCTGCTGGCCCGGTTCCCGGCCGGCCTGGTGATTTATTGGGCGTGGAATAACCTGCTCTCCATGCTGCAGCAGTGGGTCATCATGCGGCGCATGGGCATCAATGTGAAAGAGGCGCTCCGGTAACCGTGCACCAGCCTCAGACGGGGGATAATCATGGCGGCTCCCGGTTTCGACGAAAACCAGATTGACGACGCGGGCCTAGAACACGGCCGTTGGTTGTTCCGCCAGCCATGCAATTTTGTGATCGGCTGCGCACACCTCGAACAGGTGCCGGAAAGTAGCCTATTGGAAATCGCTTTCGCGGGCCGCTCCAACGTCGGCAAATCAAGCTTGATCAACGCCATCGTAGGTCACAAAGCGCTAGCTAGGATCTCCAAAACACCGGGTCGTACACGCGAGGTCAACTTCTTCGATCTCGGCGGGCGCTTGATGCTGGCCGATTTGCCGGGGTACGGCTACGCCCGCGCGCCGAAGGACCAGGTCCGACAGTGGACCGGCCTGGTCGAGGCCTACCTGGCGGGCCGTGTAAACCTACGCCGGATCTGCGTCCTCGTCGACGCCCGACACGGCATCAAGGACTCCGATCGGGGCGTTTTCACCATGCTCGATGCCGCCGCCCAAGTCTACCAGGTGGTGTTGACCAAATGCGACAAGATCGGTGATGGTGTACTCGCCAAGCTGCTGGATGCGACCGCCGGCGAGCTTGCTGATCACCCCGCTGCGCACCCGGTGATTATTGCCACCTCGAGCCGCATGGGGCGTGGCATCGATCAACTCAGGGCTGTCCTTGCGGCGCTAGCCCCGCCCCAGTAACTAGGCTAGGTTGTCATCCGTTATGACTGAAGAATCAAACGATTACGCGGAAACCTGGGTGGCCGAAGCGCGCGTGTTATCAGAGGCGCTACCATACATGCGGCGCCACGCGGGTAGTACCATCGTCGTTAAATACGGCGGCCATTCGATGGGAGACCCAGATTTGTCTCGGCTGTTCGCCCGCGACATAGTGTTGCTGCGCCAGGTGGGTATCAATCCAATTGTCGTCCATGGCGGGGGACCGCAGATCGGCGCCATGCTCGAACGACTCGGAGTCCAGAGTGAGTTTGTCGACGGCCATCGGGTCACCGACGAAGTGACGGTGGAGGTCGTCGAGATGGTACTGTCCGGCACCATCAACAAGCAGATCGTCTCCAACATCAATGAGGCGGGCGGGAGAGCGGCGGGACTGTCGGGCAAGGACAGCCGCCTAATCCAGGCCGACAAGCTGACGCGCACCACACGCGATCCGGAATCCAACATTGAGAAAGTCCTTGATCTCGGCTTAGTCGGCGAGCCACGGCAGGTCGATCCGCATATTCTGTCCTGTTTCGATAATTCCGACATCACGCCGGTGATCGCTCCGATCGGCGTCGGGCCGAAGGGCGAGACCCTCAACATCAACGCCGACACCGCAGCTGGCGCTATCGCCTCGGCTGCCGCCGCCGCTCGGCTCTACATTTTGACGGACGTCGTCGGGGTGCTTGGCAAGGACGGCAAGGTGGTACCTGAGATAACCGCCGCCGAGGCTCAGGCGGCGATTGAAGCCGGCACCATAGAGGGTGGTATGATTCCCAAGGTTGAAACCTGTCTCAAGGCGCTCAACGCAGGTGTCGAGGCGGCGACCATCATTGATGGCCGTGTGCCCCACGCGATCCTAATTGAGCTATTCACGAGGGGCGGCGTCGGTACGCAGATCATCAAGGCCTGAGCCAGCGGCTCGGGTTGGGCGAGGACGGCGCGAACCTTGGGGTTGCCGTGGCCTACCAGCGTCTTCGTCACCTCACAGCCCATTGATCCGCATCATCATCCACTGTCCTGCTGGCCCTTTCTCTTTCCTTGGCCGGCAATCCTACAGCTTAGGTGCAATCAACGACTTTAGCCGGATTTCGGTTCCGGCAATGGCGCCAAATGATAACCGCCTTTGCCGGCTTTTTTAACGACATACATAGCGGCATCGGCGCGAGCGAGCATTTCTTCCGGTTCCTCGCCAAAGTCCGGATCGTAGACCGCGACACCAACCGAGAGCCCAAGCGGCTTCTCTTCCGAGCCAGAAAACTGTTGCATTTCCCTGCTCGCCTTGATCAACGCCTCGGCCCGGCTCTTGGTCACCTCGAGCGTCACGCCGTCGAGCCACATGGCAAATTCGTCACCGCCAAGTCGGGCGATAACATCACCGGGACGGGAAAACTTGATCAACATGTCGCGCAGGAAAAGGATTGCGTCGTCGCCGCGCTGGTGGCCGTGAACGTCGTTTACGAGCTTAAAATTATCCATATCGACGTAGAACAAAGCCGCGGTTTGGCGACTGTGTGATAGACGTGAAAAACGACGCGGCAGTTCTTCCTCGCAGAAGGCGCGGCGGTTCAGCAGCCCTGTAATACCGTTGGTCCTCGAAAGGGCGAGGATTCGCTCGTGGTTAGAGACCTGCTCGTTGGTGATACCCAGGTGATTGGCGACTTCGTTGATTAGCTGCCGGTGGTCGTCGTCCCACGGCGTTCCTTTGTCGTGGCGCCAAATGGAGAACGCGCCGTTAATCGTCTGCCGGTAATTAGTCGAAGCGGTGAGCACCTGCCATGAGTCGATGTTGATAGAAATTACCGGGCTGTTATCGTTGATGTCGCCCAAACAATTGTCAAGGCCATCCAGTCCCTGGGTATTGCCGTATTCGGCGGCGATGGTAAACGCGCCGGACTCGTTCTGACGGTAGATGCGACACCCGGCAACACTGAGCACGCGGACCGTCGCCCGGGCTGCTACAGCCAACATGTTGTGGGGGTCCAATTCGCCACGGATAGTGCTGACGATATAGCGCAGGTTGCGCTCCATGGTTAAATCGCGCACAAGAACCACCAGCCGGTCGTCGGTTGCCTGTGGAACGACAGTAACGTCAAGAACGTTCTCGCTATACGAGTTCTCGAGTGAGACGGTACCGGCAGCGACCGCATTTTCAGCTGCGGCGATGCTGATCAAGTCGACAATTTCGGGAACGGTACCGTTTTGCAGCCGGACTTCCAAGTCTGCACCCTTGTCGTTGGAGTGGATTACCGTTCCATCCTCCGCCATCAATAAGGCAGGTCCCGGATAGTTATCGAGCAGCCTGCTGTGACCGTTCAGCGGCGGTTTGGTCTTAACGTCCACAGTTTTGCTTTTCGCCATCCTTTACCTTGTGTCCTCTGTTTCGGACGGTCTACCCAGTATCCGCTTCCCTAGGCGCCGCCAATATTAGAAAATCACTACACTCACGGCTAGCTCCGATTGAACGGTGGGTGGCCCACACCCAGTTGGCAAAAAGAAACTTGCCAGCCGGTGGCATGATCCCCACAAATAAGGCGATGGAGACGACCGCACCGCCGCGCAGCGATGCCAATGCCACCCGGTTTGCCGAAGCGGATGCTTGGGTCTTCGATCTCGATAATACGCTTTATCCAGCGTCGTCTAACCTGTTCGACCAGATCGACCACAACATTACCACCTTCATCGCCGAAAACCTGCAGTTAAAATGGGAGGACGCCTACCGCGTCCAAAAGACTTACTTTCACGAGCATGGCACCACAATGCGCGGCTTGATGGACCGCCACGGCATCGATCCGGCGGAGTTCCTCGAATACGTACACGACATCAAACTCAGCCCGGTCAATCCGGCCCCTACCCTGGAACGCGCCCTCAACCGCCTTTCCGGCCGCAAGATTATCTTTACGAACGGCTCGACCGATCACGCACAGCGGGTGATGGCGCGACTCGGCGTCGGCCATCACTTCGAAGCCGTATTCGACATCGTCGAAAGCGACTACGTGCCAAAACCGGAGCCGACTGTCTACGCCCGGTTGGTCGAGCGCTACCGTATCAACCCGACGACAACGGTGATGGTCGATGACATCGCCCGTAACTTGGCCCCGGCGGCAGCGCTAGGCATGACGACGGTGTGGGTGCGTACCGGTTCGCAATGGGGCAGCGACCAGTCAGACGGTAAACACATCCACCACGTCGTCGACGATTTGGCTCACTGGCTCGACGATCTGACCTCCAAGTGAACAGCAACGGCCTGTATTGACACCCCGCCGCCGCTCAAGCATCTTTCGGAGCCTTTTCAACCGCCGCTCCCGCGGCGCCTGAGGTGTTCATGAACGCCACCGATCTCGAACGGATTATCGACGCCGCCTGGGAGGACCGGGATGTGCTCAGTCCCAGCGCCACGGGTGAAGTCCCCGACGCTATCAACGCCGCCCTCGAACTGCTCGATTCGGGCGCGGCTCGGGTCGCCACAAAGATGGACTCGGGCTGGCGCGTCAATCAATGGCTCAAGAAGGCGGTGTTGCTGTCGTTTCGCATCGAGGACATGGTGCCGATTTCGGGCGGCCCAGGCAGCGCGCCGTGGTTTGACAAGGTGCCGTCAAAATTCGCCGGCTGGGACGATGCGCGTTTCCGCGCGGCCGGGTTCCGCGCCGTGCCAAGCTGCGTCGTGCGCCGTTCTGCCTATATCGCACCCGGGGTCATTTTGATGCCGAGTTTCGTCAATCTAGGCGCCTATGTTGATAGCGGTACTATGGTCGATACCTGGGTCACGGTCGGGTCCTGCGCCCAAATCGGCAAGAACTGCCACCTCTCGGGCGGCGTTGGCATCGGCGGCGTCTTGGAGCCATTGCAAGCCGAACCGGTTATCATCGAGGACAATTGCTTCATCGGTGCCCGTTCGGAGGTCGTCGAGGGAGTTGTCGTCGAGCAGGGTTCGGTGCTGTCGATGGGCGTCTACATCAGCGCCTCGACTAAGATCGTCAATCGGGAGACGGGCGAGGTTATCTACGGCCGTGTACCCGCGTTCTCGGTGGTGGTGCCGGGCAGCCTGCCAGGCAAGTCGTTCGCCGACGGCTCACCGGCGCCGTCGCTCTATTGCGCTGTCATCGTTAAGAAAGTCGACGAGAAAACGCGCGCTAAGACTTCGATCAACGATCTGCTCAGGGAATGAACGCCGCTGACGACTCTGTCGAACTGAGCCGGCGGCTGATCCGCTGTCCCAGCGTCACGCCCATGAACGCCGGCGCTCTCGACGTGCTACAGGCGTTCCTGGAGGCGGCCGGGTTCGCGTGCCGACAGTTGCCGTTCTCAACCCCGGGGACCGCCAACGTTGACAATCTCTACGCCCGAATCGGCAAAGGCGCGCCCAACTTCTGCTTCGCCGGGCACACCGATGTGGTCCCGCCCGGCGACCTAAACGCATGGAGCGTCGATCCGTTCGCCGCTGAGGTCCGTAACGGGCGGCTCTATGGCCGTGGCGCCGCGGACATGAAATGCGCGATTGCCGCCTTCGCCGTCGCCGCGGCGCGTCATCTCAAGAACACAGGCGGAGATTTTCCTGGCTCCATGAGTCTTCTAATCACAGGCGACGAGGAAGGTCCGGCGATCAACGGTACGGTAAAGGTCCTTGAGTGGATGAAAGCCGAAGGCGAGACCATTGACGCCTGTCTGGTTGGCGAACCGACCTGCGCTGAACGTTTGGGCGACATGATCAAAATCGGCCGTCGCGGAAGCCTCAACGCCACCATTGCCGTCAACGGCGTAGAGGGTCATGTCGCCTACCCGCAACACGCTGACAACCCGGTGCCTCGGTTGTTGGAGTTTCTGGCCCGGGTCGGAGGCGTACCGCTTGATGACGGCAACGAACACTTCCCACCGAGCAATGTTGTGGTCACCACCGTCGACGTCGGCAACACGGTCACCAACATGATCCCGGCGCGCGCTGAAGGACGGCTCAACATACGTTTCAACGACCATCACACGGGCCAAAGCCTGAGCGAGTTCCTGGAGCGCTGCCGTGAGGAGACCGCCGGCGACAGCGAGCTCGAGATATCCGTTTCGGGCGAAGCCTTCCTGACCCCGCCGGGGCGCTTAAGCGAGGTCATCGCCACTGCCGCTGCCGCCGTCACCGGACTTTCGCCTGAGATGAGCACCACCGGCGGCACGTCCGACGCGCGCTTCATCAAGGACCACTGCCCAGTGGCCGAGTTTGGCATGCCCAACCTGACCGCCCACAAAGTCGATGAAAACGTTGAGACCGCTGACATAGAAGCGTTGAGCAAAATCTATAGCGCCGTGCTAGCGCAGTATTTCGAAGACATCTAATGATGCCGCTCACAGAAGTTGTCAAAGCTCTCTACGGCGCCTACCGGCTAGCCCGCTTTGACACCGACGGTATGCGTTGCTTCGACATCTCGCCGCTTGGGTTCTGGTGCTCATTCTATGCGGCGGTGATCGTCGCGCCGCTCTATTGCCTGCTCTTGCTGGTCCGCTTCAACATCGGCGATGTTGAGACGCCGTTATATCGCTACTTGGCGATCCAAACCATCGCCTACGTCATCGCCTGGGTCGCCTTTCCACTGGTCATGGATCGCCTCGTCCGCGTTGTCGACCGCGACAACTGCTACATCCGCTATATTGTTCCCTACAACTGGATCTCGGTGATCCAGAACGCTGTTTACCTGCCGATAGTGATTCTCGGCACAATTGGCGCGCTGGCACCGGAAACGTCAAACGGTCTTGCTTTCGTAATCCTGATCTGGGTACTCGTTTATACTTGGTTTGTGACTCGAACGGCGCTCGACGTTCCGGGCTACGTAGCCGGCGGCCTGGTCACCGTCGACCTTTTGCTCAGCGTTTTGATCAACGCGATCGCCGACAGCATGCTGTCATAGGGCGCAAGCTAGCAAAGCGTCGTGCCGGAACCGAAGGGATCGAAGCCCCGATTTGGTTCAAAACGGGCATTCGTTAGATTACGAAAATTAGCTGCTGGGAACGAGAATCCACGGAAGACTGAAAAATCTCTCATGGCGTACAAAGGAAAACCCCACTGGGGGGCGTGATTGATGAACCGACCAGTTCTTTGGCATCTTCCCGGGTGGTTCATCACGCTAACGGACCATCAATTTGACCAGCGGCTTTACGGTTAGGCCCTGGACGATGATAGAAAACAGAACGACGCCGTAAGTGATGCTCAAGATGGCGGCCTTGTATTTAATATCCGGCAGGGACAACGCTAAGGCGACCGCAATCCCGCCGCGCAGCCCCCCCCAGATCAACACCGGCACGGCACCCTTGGTGAAGGTTTGCCAATGCGAGAGAATGGCGATGGGAATGGTAACACTGAGCGCCCTGGCAACTAGCGTCACCGGAATAGCTAGGAGGGCAACCCCCAAATGGCCGATGCTCTCGGCGACGACCAAGACTTCCAGGCCAATCAGCAAGAACAAGACCGAGTTGAGAATCTCGTCGATCAGCGTCCAGAAAGTAAGCACGTAGTCACGGGTTTGTTCGCTCATGGCGTATTTGACGCCCCGGTTGCCAATGAATAGGCCGGCCACTACCACGGCAATCGGCCCGCTCATATGCAAAGAGAGGGCTAGAGAATATGTGACCATCACCAGCGCCAGAGTGATTAGCACCTCAAGGCTCGGTTCATCGATCCCAAACATTGCGCGATAACCGATGTATCCAGCGGCCAGGCCAAGAACCGTGCCACCGACGGCTTCAGTAAAGAACAGCTCGATAATTTCGGCCGCTCCCATGTCACTGCCATCTTCGCCGCCAGAAAGTGCGATCGCCACGACGACCGTGAATACCACCACGCCGACTCCGTCGTTGAACAGAGATTCGCCGGCCATCTTCGCTTGCAGGGTATCGGGGACCTCGACGGTTTTGAAAAGACTGAGAACCGCGACCGGGTCAGTGGGGCTGATTAACGCTCCAAGCACCAATGCCCAGATAAAGGGGACTTCCAGCTCGAACAATCCGAACAAAAACCACATCACTACCCCGACCACGAAGGTCGAAATCAAGGTGCCAAGACTTGCCATCACGCCGATGGTTAAACGATGGGTCTTGAGGGCGGAGAAGTCAGCATGCAAAGCACCAGCAAACAGCATGAAGCTCAGCATTCCGTGCATCAGGGTTTTATTAAAATCAATCTGTCGAAGAATGTCCGTGATCCTCTGTCCAATTTGGACGGAGGGCTCTATTAGATCAAAACCGATAATCGACAGCGAAGCGGCCAGGGCAATCACCACCAGCCCGATTGTGTGTGGCAGGTGCAAATATCGGTAATTTATGTAGCCGAAAAAGGCAGATAGCCCCACTAGAATCGCGCTAATACTAAATATGCTCATCGTCGCCTGTTACCCCTTCTCGGACGAGCTCTGTTGGCAATATTTAGACATTTATAATATTTCAGTCGGGTATCAGATTGTCCAATTATCAATAAAGGAAAACAAAGAGACTTATCTGAAATTCGATAAAGGCTTTCGATGGAAGAACTCCACTTAGTATTTAGCTTTGGTTGGGTGGAATTCTGTTTAACATCAGGGGCCTAAGTACCGGACAAAATTGTTCATAATGAGCTTTAAATCTGGTTTTTCGAGCTTCTAGAAAATGCCTGGGGCGGCAGGATTCAAATTTATTCCCCAAGTCCAACCTGGATTAAATCAGTATGCAAAGGCTAGTTTTCTAGGCTTTCTTGCTTTTTACTAATGTCACTAGTTTAGCCTAATTGGGGCTTATTTGGAGGAGTTTGCAACAAATCTGTGTCCGCAGCGTCGAGGGATTGTTGGCAAAATCAAGGTTAAGGTCTCCTAGGCAGCACCGCCGAGCGTCGAATAATCAATCGGCTTGTGCGCTTCTAGGCGGCGGTCCATGGGCGGCATCGGGAACTTCAGGCCACTGGCGGAATTGAACACTACCACGCGGTCGGTCGAACTAACGCGGCCCGAGGACCGCTCTTGTTCAAGCGCCACGATACAGGCCGCGCCCTCGGGACAGAGATGCAAGCCTTCCTCAGCGCAAATCGCGGCTCGCGCTTCGTGGACAGCGGCGTCATCAACGGCGGTGGCGAACCCGCTGGAATCATAAAGGACGTCCAAAACCAGCCGCCCACCCAAGGGATTGGGCACCCTGACACCATGAATTCCGGTCGTCACGTTGGGCCACGGTTCCGCCACCTCCCGTTCTCCGGCATCAAACGCCTTGACGATGGGCCCACAGCCGGTGGACTGGACCGCGACCATGCGCGGTAAGGGGTCGTCAATCCATCCTATCTGTTTCAGCTCGTTGAACACCTTCCACATGGCGATCAGGCATACGCCGCCGCCGGTCGGGAAAAAGATCAGGTCGGGCAGCCGCCAGTCTAGTTGTTCGGCGATCTCTAGGCCCATAGTCTTCTTGCCCTCGACGCGGTATGGTTCCTTGAGCGTGGTGAGGTCGAACCAACCCATTTTTTCCTTCCCGTCGGCGACGATCTGGGCACAATCGTTAACCAGGCCATCCACACGCCAGGCATTGGCACCGTGAAAGCTGATTTCCCGCGCCGTCACTTCAGGCGTGTCGGCGGGCGTGAAGACGAAGGATTCAATTCCGGCGCGTGTCGCATACGCCGCTAGCCCGGCACCCGCGTTGCCAGCTGTCGGGATAGCGATGCGCGTAACGCCCAGAGCCTTGGCCATGCTAACCGCCACCGACATCCCCCGGCTCTTGAATGAACCGGTGGGTAGGCGCCCTTCGTCTTTGACCAGCAGGTCGGCGACATCCAATCGTGCCTGCACCCGGGGCACAGGCACCAAGGGAGTGATGGTCTCACCGAGACTGATGGGCTCGATATTGGACGGTAGCGGCAAAAATTCCCGGTAACGCCACATGTCGGGCGGCCGCGACGCCAGCATTTCTTTGGTTAGTACGGCGGCAAGGGCATCAAGGTCGTAGCGCACTAACAACGGCTGCCCGGTCTTCGACAGCCCATGGAGAACGGCCGCCGGATAGGGCTCGCCGGTGGCAGAACATTCCAGGTGGGTAACGAATGATTTTAACGGCGTGGTCACGGATGGGATATCCTTTCGAGGCCTATCCGTAAAGAAGTCTCTCGATCATATCGTAGCTATTACAACAGTTCGAAAATAATTTGACTGCGAGAGGAATCAATGGCTCACCGCTTCGCCAAATTCCAGCCCTGTTTGTCGTAGCCAGGTAATTTAAACGGGAGAGCACCCCGGCCCAATAAGCCGGGATGCTTTTACAAAAGGTCTAAAACCGTGTGATCTCCTATTGATTCCTCAAATCAGCAGCAGGTTTAGCATTGGCACTATTAGCTTAAGAAGCTGTCGTGGAATTAGAGCGGACGTTGAGCGCAGCTACCCACGATGCCTGCTAATAGCCAAGAGCGGTCATTGACGGCATGCGGCCAAACCAATTATTTGCACCAAGCTGCTGGCGACTCGTAGACATCCGCTGCATCCAATACGGACATTCGTATGATCGTGCCGCCATCATCCGGTCGTTAACGTTCCTGATTCGAGTGAAATGGCATGATATTAGATCCCTGCTTCCGTAAAACATTTCTCGAATATCGCATCAACGGAACTAAACTTCTAATTTGACTGTAAAGGGTCTTCCAGAAGACCCTACGCCCATACGCCCTGGACGCGGGCTCAATAAATTCCAGTATCGATTTCCCATATCTTTCGGACACATAATTACGAGCAACACGGTTTTCCAAAATCATTAGCGAATTATCAAAATAGCCGAGGGCCATTGCGATAAGTGCCAATTTAATGTGTGCTTCTGGTTCATCACCAAGGGTTTCTGGATCACGAAAAAACAAATAGTCGCCATGCACGATTTGCCCCCTCGAATATGGAGGAACTTCGTTTGCGGTGTAGGGATGAATTACATATCCCTGCCGGCGCCAATGCGCCGGTTGGACCAGATCCATGAGCATAAAGCCCTTTTCCTTCATAAATTTTTCAACTTCGAACGCGCGTGGCTGATCGTGCTTAAATTCGACGAATGAGACCTCGGTCTTCACTGCTAAAATATTGTCCATAATAGTGGGCGAGGACCTAAACACCTCAAGTTCCGCTCCTTCAATATCGATCTTCAAATAATCTATCGAGTTTATGTTTGCCAGCTCAAGTGCCTCAGAAAGAGTTTGAGTTTCAATTTCGATTTTTTCCTCGACTTCGACGAACTGTGTTTTGTCGAACCGAACCCCAAGTCCCATATTGTGTTTCAACAATGATGCTGACTGCGGATCCCGAGAAATAAACAGGGTTTGACGTCCACCATCTCCGCTAATCGCGAACGGTAAATGTTTAGACGTTAACCACGGGCCACTTTCTTGAGAGTCCAGTTTGATGAACTCAGACGGCTCTGGTTCAAACCCGATTGCATTGACGGCGAACGCAAGGGGCAATAGATCCTCTTGAAACCCGCCGCGAGATCCAATGTCGAAATAATTTATGGGGTGATCCTGGGCTATCGTAGATGTCGTGAGGCCCAAGAATAAATTTCTGAAATTCATCGACTTTAAAACCAGGTTGAAGTTGAGTGCTGCTTAAAAATGACGTTTGTTTTCCCGCTTGCAAACCAAAAAAGTTCTTAGGGGGCAGCAATCTCGATCGAGTGCCTTTGCTTCAGGCTTCGGTCCAACATTCAATGATCATGTCCGCTTTTGATCCAAGGCGGACGTCCAAACGTTCTGGTATGGGATCGAAA
>PTLJ01000169.1 GCA_002938045.1 Alphaproteobacteria bacterium MarineAlpha3_Bin4 | reverse complement strand
AATGGCGACACCATCGACATCGAGAACATATCGCTGCGGGTGCTCTATACGCCGGGGCATACAGACGATTCGTACTGTTTCGTCATGGACGACCGAATTTTCACCGGCGACACACTGCTAATTCGCGGCACCGGCCGCACGGACTTTCAGAATGGTAGTGCCCGCGATGCCTATAATTCGCTTTTCGAGCAAGTCTTAACTTTGGCCAGCGAGACGTTGGTCTATCCCGGCCACGACTACAAGGGCGATACGGTCAGCACCATCGGTGAGGAGAAGGCGTTTAACCCCCGCCTCCAGGTCTCTTCGGCCGATGAATACGCCGAGATCATGGATAACCTCGACCTACCCGACCCGAAAATGATGGATCAGGCCATCCCCGCTAATCTTGCAATCGGCTTTCATCTCGATGATCCGGTCATCTCCGAGTACACCTTGAGCGTTGCCGAGGCCGCAGAACGCCTTGGCAAGCGGGACACGCTGTTCATCGATGTCCGGGAAGACAGCGAACGCGAGCGCGACGGCGTCATTCCGGGCTCGATCCACGCCCCATATCCGGACCTTGGAAGTAGTGTCAAGTCAGGCGGACTTATGAACGCGATGGTCAACGAGACTGGCAAATCCCTCCTCCTCTACTGCGCCTATGGCGAACGCTCGGCGCTCGCCCTCAAGTTTTTAAGCGAGTGCGGAATCGAGAACGCTTGCCATCTGGGCGGCGGAATTGACGCTTGGATAAACGCCGGCCTGCCCTTGGAAAAGCCGTTGTTGTAACGCCTGCCGGCTGAACGCCGCAACACGCATAGAATCCCGATACAGATCAGGTCCGGATTGCACTTTTTTCGGTACGGACCAAAGATGAAACTTAGGATGCACGTGGTTGTGTGTCGGCGCATCCACTGACGGCGCCATCAGTGGATGTCGGCCGCCTGGCGTCCCTGGGTGATAATGTAGCGGAGTTCTTCCTTAATCACCGCCGTATGACGGTTCGGTTCCGCTTGGAGGACGGCGGAGATGATGCCCAACCGCACCGGTTTCGGCATCCGCTCGAAGTTCTCCAGCAGCAGGAACTTAACGCTCGGCCTGACCGTGCTGGAAAGTATAAGGCTCAAGACCAGTTTCTTGCGAATGTCGTGACGCATGTTGCCAGCTTCCGTGAGCTCGAAGAACTCGCGGACGAACTGGCGCGGCGCAATTGAACCATCGAGCAAGTTTTGCAGGTTTTCCCTCAGCGCCGCTGTATATTGCTGCCGGGTCTCGACGATGAAACGGGACGCATGGCGCCGGACCTCGGCGATAGCGTTGGGATCGAACACCTTGTCGCTGACAAAGGACAGACAATCGCGCACCAGTTCATGCTTTGAGGCCTCTCTAACGAGTTCGGTGATGCCGCTGATGAGCTTGGTCTTGCCGCCGAGCGGGCAAAGTCGGGCCGCCGCCGCCAAGGCCATCGGCGCCTCCGGATCGCGAGTCGCCATCATCGCCAGAGGCAATGGGTCCTCGTAGCCGGAGAGACTGATGTTCTGGTTCATCAGGTTCTCGGGGATCAGCATGCGGTCTTCCTGACCGGGAAGGATTAGCGGACGACGGTGCCGGTAGTCGTCCCTGATCCGGAGCGCGGTTTTGAGGCCCTCCTGCGTGATGCCCAGTGAATTATCCATGACGTGTCCCCTCCGCGCCGAACCGGGCTAGGCCGCGCTGCCACTTGGTGACAATTGGCGGCTTCATAATGCCGAGGCGAGTAATTTCGATGCCGGACAGCGCGGTCACGCTTTCAAATACGGGTGGAATGTGGGGCCTGGGTGCGGCCTTGTTGGCGTAATCGATGATCGTCATCTGATTACCGTTGCGCTGTATCTAGGGGAAAATCTTTTAACCTACGCTGAATTTCAATGAAACTATTTTTTGTGGATTGAACTTAATGAAACCACCATATGTTGTTGTTTGTTTCCGTTTTGATTCTCTAATAATCTTTCCGTCGGAGGCTTGTTTCATATTTCGCGGTTGCGGGGGAACTTCGCTTATTCAGGTATTGGGGTGGGTAAGACATATGCGTATCGGCGTTGATCTAGGCGGCACCAAGATCGAAGGCATCGTCCTCGACTCCTCGGGCTCCATATGCGCCCGCCAGCGAATTATGACGCCGAGGGGCGATTACGCTGCAACCGTTATCGGCATTCGCGATCTCGTAACCGCCCTCGAACGTGACGCAGGTTTAAGCAAACAGCTTCCTGTCGGGGTCGGAATTCCCGGCACCGCGTCACCAACAACAGATTTGATCAAGAACGCCAATTCCACCTGTCTCATCGGCCAACGGTTGAACCACGATCTAGAATCTGCGCTCTGACGCCCTGTTCGACTCGCCAACGACGCCAATTGCTTCGCCATCTCCGAAGCCGTCGACGGGGCCGGCGCTGTTCATAAAGTCGTGTTCGGTGTCATCCTGGGCACCGGAGTCGGTGGCGGCATCGTCGTCAACGGGCGTCTTCTGCAAGGACCGAACGCCATTACCGGCGAGTGGGGGCACAACCCGTTGCCCTGGCCCGCGGTCATCAGCGGCATCGACGAACGGCCAGGGCCAAAGTGCTATTGCGGCCGAGAGGGCTGCATTGAGACGTTCCTCTCCGGGCCGGGTCTCGCCGGCGACCACGAACGTGCCACGCGCCGGACCATGGACGCGGCCGAGATTATCAAACGGGCCTCGGCCCATCACGGGGACGCTAAGGCGACGCTCGACCGCTACGAGGGCCGCTTAGCCCGTGCGCTGGCGTCTGTGATCAACCTGCTCGACCCAGACGTAATCGTGCTTGGCGGCGGCCTCTCTAGTATCGAACGCCTGTACCAGTCGGTGCCGGAACTATGGCAAACATGGGTGTTCTCGGATCGAGCGGATACCCTGCTCAAGCGCAACGAGCACGGACCGGCAAGCGGCGTACGCGGCGCGGCGTGGCTATGGCAGGTAAACGAGATAACGGGCTAGACAGCGATACGTCGTATCGGTAGGGAGCTTCCGACAAAACCGGCATGCACGCGCTTTACAGGCGCGCTTTGTACTTGTCAACAAGGGTTTCGATCAAGGACCTCTATGTTGTCCGGCACCAGATCAAGGGTGAATTTACCGAAGTCTTGGCGAATGTGTTCTGCGACGCCGTCCCCCCGATAGTCGACGCTAAGTTCGAACTCCGGTAAGGCGTTATGACTCTGGTGAGGGAAAAATGCCATCCGGATATGGCGTGTCGGCGTGCGTTCGAGCCCCGCCGCGAGTATGGTTTTCGTCCGGGCTACCAGATCACCATTTTCGCCGCTGCCCTGGTCACCCGACTTCGAGCCAATAATGGCACTGATTTCGTATGGGTTCTCGAGGCTCGCGCCGTCAAATACGGTCCGCAACAATCGGCCGTTTTGGTTGGTCTCGTTGAGAAGAGCGAGCAAATGGCGGGTCGGAAAAAGCGTTCCCGACGGAAGTTCGATCTCCGTTTCCTCCGGGCTAGTGAATTGCGCAATTCCGGCGCTGCCGGGCGACGGCAACGCCACCTTGCCCTGCAGGACTTCCAGGGTTCGCCCGTCCCGGTTGTGGCGGATACGGAAATGATAGCTCTTGCCGTTTTTTGCCTCCCAGCTTGCGAACGACCATGTGGTCTCCCTCTCGCCGCCACCCTCGTACTCTAACCGCAGATAGACGTTCGTCTCGGAAGCCCAGGCATCACAAACATCTGTGAAGCTGTAGAGCATAGCACCACGGGCGTCGGTTATATCAGAGGTGCTGGAAGTCGTTGCCAGCGACATTCTATAAAGCGCGCGGTGCGGAAGGAGATCTCCCGCCTGCGCTTCGATCACCACCAACGTTAAAACCACTGCCAAACCAAAAACGGCGTAGCCCAAATCTTTTAGAACACCTATTGGTGCGCATCGCAATCGATTCAAGGACTTGCCCTTAGGTTTATTGCCACTCATCTTGGCTGGAGCTGAAATCAGCGAGCGAATGATACGCTCGACCGTCCAACGCTGTCTACCACTGGCCCCCGATGGCATCCGTCGATCGTCGGTAAAACCCTCCGAACCGGAAATTTTTGCCGGGTCTTAGAGCTCCCAACCTCTTCGTTCCGTTGACACTTTCCTCGCAACCTCTTCGTTCCGTTGACACTTTCAATGGCATGTAAATTG
>PTLJ01000168.1 GCA_002938045.1 Alphaproteobacteria bacterium MarineAlpha3_Bin4 | reverse complement strand
ATTCAGTGATGCCGTCGCGCACGTAAACGCTATCGGTAACGAGTATCACGCGGCTACCGAGCTTTAGGGTCTCAATGCCCCGGATCGCCGCCATTAGCTCCATGCGATTGTTGGTGGTCTTGCCTACGCCGCCATAGAGTTCCTTATCGTGGCCGCGCCAGCGCAACAACACGCCCCAGCCTCCAGGGCCCGGATTTCCGCTGCATGCCCCATCGGTAAAGATCTCGATTGTATCCGCGCCCTTCACCATTCCCGCCTCAATCGAGCCCGTAATCGCCGGGTCCAGCGACGCTGGTGTGAAAGCGCAGCTTGTCGTAAAATTCGAGCGGGTTCTTGCGAGTCACCAACGCCTCGTCGGGGGTGCAGAGCCAGTCGTAGAGCCTCGTCAATAAAAACCGCAGGGCGCTGCCGCGTGCCAACAGCGGCAGGGCTACCAGTTCTTTCTCGGAGAAATCGCGCACTTCGCGATAGGCTCTCAGCATGCGCCGCGCCTTGGTGATGTTGAAACTGCGGTCAGCTTCGAAACACCAGGCATTGATACAGATCGCGATGTCGTATGCGAAGGCGTCGGTGCAGGCAAAATAGAAGTCGATCAAACCCGACAGGCGCCCGTGGTGAAAAAGCACGTTGTCGGGAAAGAGATCGGCGTGGATGACGCCACTCGGCAGGTCGGCTGGCCAGTCGGCCTCAAGCTGGGCGAGTTCGGCCGATAGTTCCGCCGCTAGGCCATCCTTTACCTCGTCGGCGCAGGCCGCTGAACGCGCAAGCAGTGGCCGCCAGCTGGCGAGCGACAGGTCGTTGGCCCGCGTCATAACGAAATCGATGCCAGCCAGGTGCAGATTAGCCAGCGCGAAGCCGAGATCAGCGCAATGCTCCGAGGCAACCCGTCTCGGCCACATGCCGGCGAGGAACGTCACCACCGCCACCGGCCGGCCGCAGAGCCGGCGCAGCGCCTCGCCGTCGCGGCCGTGGATCGGCGTCGGACAGGGCACCCCGGCCGCCGCCAAATGTTCCATCAGGCCGAGGAAGAACGGCAGGTCGTCCGGGTTCACCCGCTTCTCGTAAAGGGTCAGGATGTAGGTGCCGGTGGTCGTGGTCAGGGCGTAGTTGGAGTTTTCAATCCCTTCAGCGATGCCCTTGCAAGACAGCGCCTCACCAAGATCGTACTCGGCCATGAATTGGCGCAGGTCCTCGTCGCTGACTTCCGTATAGACTGCCATGGTGCGTGTTTACGGAACACCGCCAGCCGTGGCAAGCTCGCGGCAGAAGCACGGCGTTGACCGTTGATTGTAAGTCTGTGGTAAGTCGGGCCAGATCTATTATGATGTTATTTGTTGTATTGCTGCAACCGAACCTGGAGTTGGCATGGCCCGAATGAGTGTCCTTCGACGCACGAGTCCGGTTTTTGCGATCCTACTCGCCGCCACCGTTTTGGTGTCGGCACCAGCGGCCGCGGGAGCGAGCACCGCGCACGAACTCGCTGCGCGGCCGACCGGGATGATCCCGGACGAGCTCGATGCAGGGCCGAGGAAGTCGAGCAGCGACATCCTCAAAGTGCAGAAGGCGCTCTCGGTGCTCGGCCTCTATCTCGGCCCCATCGACGGCTACCTCAACGCCAAAACGAAAGCCGCCATACGCCTCTACCAGCGCAGCGGAGACCTTAAGGTCGACGGCAAGATCAGCAAGGAGCTGTGGGAGCTAATCGACAACGCCGCCAACGTCCGGTTGCTGTTGCAGCGGCTCGACCAGGTCCGGCGCGACAAGAAGGATGCCGCCCGCGCCGCCCTGCTGAGCCATCCGACGACCCGCGACTTAGTCAGCAACGACGACAGCGAGCGGGCCGACCCGACCCGCGACCCGCGCCATTGCTTCGAACGACCGACCGCACGTTGCCTGCTCAACGAGGCCTCGGAAAGTGCCAAGGCCGTGTTCAAGGCCGAGCTGCGCGACTGGGCTTTCGGCGAGGTCTTGGTCTCCCAGGCCCGGGCCGGGCTCGGCAAGGAGGCGATGGACACGGCACGGCGCATCCGTGATCCGCGCCTTGTGATGGTCGCCCTGCGCGACATCGCGGAGGCCCAAGCCGCCGCCGGGCGCGCCGCCGAGGCGCTGCATGCGGCGCAGATCATCCCCGACAAGCTGAAGAAGGCGGAGGCGCTGGCCGCTATCGCCGACATCCAAGTTGCCAACAACGAGGTCTTTAGGGCGCGCGACACGGTCGCACGCCTACTCGACACGGTCGAGACACTCGACGACGGGCTGAAGCGGATATCGTTCAAGACACGCGCCGCAGTAATTCTGGCTGGCGCCGGCGAGACCGACGCCGCGGCGGTGCAGCTGGCCGAAGCCGAGACCGAGGCGCGCACCCGCGAGAGAAAGGTCGAACGCGGGATGGCGTTGCGCTACGTCGCCACGGCGCTGGCCAACATGGAGCAGCCGGATCAGGCGCTTTCGGTGCTGAGCGACGTCGCCCAACCGTCGGAACGCACACCCGTGCTAATGACAACAGCGACGGCGCTGGCCCGGGCTGGCGATGCGGCCGCTGCTCTTTCCACCGCTGACACCATCGAGGCCGTCCGCTACCGCGCCCTAGTGCTCGGCCGTATTGCCCTCGCCCAGTTCGAGATGGGCAAGCACGGGGCGGCGGAAACGACCCTCGAGATGGCGCTCGCGGCGGTCGAGCAGATTGAACTCCCCTATGCACGCTCCTATGCAATCAGCCGTGTCGCCCACGCCATGATCCGCTTCGGCCGCCTCGCCAACGGCGGCTCAGATGGCGGGGCCGCGCCGAGCGGGCTAGCGGCGTTCGCTCGGGCTGTTGAGATCGCTGGGCGCATCGACGACAACCGGCTGCGCGCGCACACGCTGTGGACGATCGCCGCCGAACAGCGCCGCGCAGGCGACGCCATCGGCGCGGTGACAACCGAGACGGTGGCCGACGTTGCTACGGTCGAGATCACCAGCAAATTGAGCCGGGTATGGATGTTCTGCGAAGTCGCCATTGAGTACGCCGCCGCTGGCGAAGCGGAGGCCGGCTGGACGGCCTTCCGAAAGGGCTTGCACGTGACCAGCAACATTGACAACTCCTGGGGCCGGGCGCGGGCCCTGGCGAAGCTGGCATCGACCATCATCGAACTCGTCGATCCAACCAAATCGGCCAGCTCGCGCCCTTAGACCACGACTGCGCCCCGGGCCTGCCCGGTGCGATCTTGTTCCCCAGCAAAAGCTCAATTACAGTCGTTCGGACGCAAGCAATTTGGGGGCCGGAGGCTATGGACCAACCTGTCATTGCGCAACGAGGACCCTACACCGTGGATGTTGAGACCGGCAAGAAATACACCTGGTGCGCCTGTGGGCGAAGCGAAAACCAACCGTTCTGCGACGGCTCCCATTCCGGAACCGAGATCGCGCCGGTGATGTTCGAGGCCGAGAAATCGGAGACAGTCTATTTCTGCGGCTGCAAGAGGACCGGCGACGCGCCGCGCTGCGACGGAACCCACTCCTCGCTGTGAGCACCGTCTCGTCCACCGCTCGCCGAATCTCCCTCTCGACGACGCTGATCGTGCTCGCTGCAGCAACCATCAACGCCTGTGACACGGCCAGCCTGCTGTGGCGCAATCCGGTGGTCTTGAACTGCCCTGAACACAGGGTGTTGGCCGACGCCGCGTCGCTAGTCACGTTTCGTGACGGACCCGGGCGCGACCTGGTCGACGTCGACGTCGAAGGACAGCTGATCGGCATGCGCCTCGCCTGCCAAACGGATATGGAGAAGGGCGATAAATCGGGCAATCTAGAAATCGAGGCGACAGTGCTGTTCGGCGCCGCCCGGGGGCCAGCCAACCGAAGCCGCAAGGGGATATTACCATATTTCCTGCGCGTCACCGACATCAATGACCGGATCCTCTACGGCGAGAACTTCAAGATCAAGGCCGCCTTTCCCGGCAACCAGACACGGGTCCGATTCCACGCCGGCGTTATCACCCTCGAGCTACCGATTAAAGTCGCCGACGACGGCAAGTCATGGGAGCTGAGCAACCGCGACTACGTGATCTGGACAGGGTTCGCCCTGACCCGAGAGCAGCTCAAATACAACCGCACCCGGCGTTCCAGCGTGCGGCGCTGAAGCGCATCGACGCACCGTCGCCCGCCGATGGTCAGGGCCGATT
>PTLJ01000167.1 GCA_002938045.1 Alphaproteobacteria bacterium MarineAlpha3_Bin4 | reverse complement strand
TCCTTCTGACAATAAGCCAATGTCCGCCGGTTTCGGTTCGACGTCCAAGATCAGGTGAAGCGTAGCAGGCAGTACGTCAGTTACCGGCTAACAACTTCAACAAACCGGAGTACCGCCCACTAAGGATGTACAACTACCGTCTCCACACACGCCAAGTAAGAGTGTGGCAGAAATCGGCGATTTTACTCCGCTGCCTGCTTGACCTGCTGTTCAGGCGCAAGACCAAAGATCCGGTTGGCGTTGCCGCCGAGAATGTTGCGTTTGGCTTCCTCGTCGAGGAATGGTAGGTCCCAGATAGAGGCCGGCGAGTCGAAGTCCCAATGCGGCCAGTCCGAAGCGTACAACAGTTGAGTCTCGGCGTTCATCGCTTCGAATGTGGCCTGCAACAGCTTCATGTCGTGACGCTCGAGCGGTTGCGAAGTGAAATACATATCGCGGATGTAGTCGCTCGGCAGCTTCTTGAGCATTGGCGCCTCGGACGAGCGCATCAGGAATTCGTTGTCAAGCCGCTGCATCATGAACGGCACCCAAGCGATGCCCGATTCGATCCATACCACGTTGAGATTGGGGAAGCGTTCTGGCAAGCCATGCAGTACCCAATTGGTTAGATGCACCATGTTGCATAGTACGAACGACAGTGCGTGCACGCCGATAAATCGGTCGAGTTGGCGCATCCACTGGTCATCCCAGGTAGGCCCAGCATGGAAGCCGAGCGGCATGCCGGTTTCCTCGATGGCCGCATAGACCTTCATGTATTGATTATGGTGCACCGGCTTGTGGCGTACCGAGGTGATATTGAAACCAGCGACACCACGCTTGCCGGCGAATTCCTCGACGGTGCGGAGCGAGGCATCCGGATCGTTGAACGGCAGATAGATAAGCGCCGTCAGCCGATCGTCACCCGAAAGCACCTCATCGCACAACCAGCGGTTATAAGCAAATGCAAGATTGACCTCCTGCTCGGGACTTGGATGAAGGCCGAGGCTCAACATCGGTGTCGGGAAGATCACCTGAAAGTCAATCGCCATGGATTCCATCGCGCGGCGCGCCAGAATGACATCGCGATGCACAGTCTTGTCGTCGATGGGCTCGCCGCGCAAGCCGCCCGAATGCGGGATCCGTCCGCCAACATGCTGATAGTTGAAGCCTGGTTGGTAGTTTCCGAGCGCACCCAAATTGGTACCGTCGGGCCGGGTAAAACTTTGGGCGATATCGCGCCAAACTGGGTCCTCAATATATTCGATAACGCTTGCCCACGATCCAGTCTCGAAGTGATGGGCGTCGACATCGATGATCAGCACGTCCTCAAGATGCTTTTCGCGGGCATAACGCGCGGCGTGCGCGAGAACATCGGCTGTCGTCGACGTCCGCGTCATCTGCTTGACACCGAGTTCGCGCGGCGTCTCCGAAGTGCTAGTCATGATCAAGCTCTCCTTGGAAGTGTTCGTGTCCCAACTCTACGCCGATGTGCAGCTTCGTGAAACCCGGAATGTTGGGTTCTACGCAGGACGAAATTTGGTGACGATACGCAATGTTCGCGCATCAACACCCTCATTCGCAGCGCATCGTTCCTTCACTCGCCGACGAGGTTCACCAGCAGCTTAAATTTAATCTGAAACCATCGAGACCCCGATACTCTTATCGCTTCTCCGCGCCGACCGGGTTGCGTAGGAGGCCGATGCCTTCGATCTCAATTTCACAAGAATCTCCAGCTTTCATAAATATCGGTGGCTTGCGTACAAATCCGACACCGTGCGGCGTACCTGTCAAGATGATGTCACCCGGCTCCAATGTCATTACCCTACTCGCCCAGCTGACCAGCGACTTCGTGTCGAAGATCATGTTGGACGTAGTCGACGATTGCAGTACTTGCCCATTGAGCCGGGTCTCGATCTTGAGTCCCTTGCCGCCGGCGGGCAGCTCGTCGGCAGTGACGAAATCAGGTCCCCAGGCGCCGGTCTTGTCGAAGTTCTTCCCTAGTGTCCATT
The DNA here is from genome assembly GCA_002938045.1 of Alphaproteobacteria bacterium MarineAlpha3_Bin4. Classification (GTDB taxonomy): domain Bacteria; phylum Pseudomonadota; class Alphaproteobacteria; order Rhodospirillales; family Casp-alpha2; genus PTLJ01. Next base: position 2,182 of record PTLJ01000167.1, on the reverse strand, counting down.
GTGAGCCCCTGCCGTGGAGCATCTGATAATCGCGGATCGAGCCCTCGTTGGCGACAGAATAGCCGGCGACGTAATTGAGCGCCTTCGACTTAGGGATGTTGCGCCCGCGCCGACCTATCAAGGCCACCATCTCCGCCTCGTAATCAAAATGTTTGGATGCCTTGGGCCGGATGATGCGCTGGCCGTGGCCAACCACCGACCCTGGCACGCGCAAGAACAGGATCGGAGTATCGGGCGGCGTCATCCCAGCCTCCGCGGCATGATCACTGTAGTTGAGACCGACACAAATAATTTTGCCGGGGTTTGGAATCGGTGCCAAAATCCCACGGGGTGCCTTGATGACGGCGCGTTTAGGCGCGTTACGAGCGGCACGCTTGGCCTTGGCAAGGGCTCCTTTGCCGGCCGCGAGCAAGCCTGCGAGATCGCGCGGTAGACTCTTATCGGCGAGCGAAAGATCGACCACCTCGCTGCCCCTGCGAACGCCCAGTGTCGCCACGCCATTTTTGTTGAAATTCACGATTCGCATTGTTGTCGTCTCCCTTTCGTGTGTACCGGTTGCAGTATCGGATCCGGCGGTCAGCCCTCGGGGTCGCCGAAGGTCAAATAATCCCACATACGCTCGAAGATGCGCCCACTAGAGACCGCGCGGGCCTCAGCTTCAGCCTCAGTCATCTCTACCGGCGTTATTCGATTGCCGGCAGCCAATACGGCGAGTTCAGTCTTCGCGGCTTCTTCCAAGTAAAACGCCATGACGATACTTTCCTCGACGCTGGCGCCGGTCATGATCGCGCCGTTGCCGCGCATCACAATTGCCCGCGCATCGCCAAGAGCCTCTGCTAAACGGCCGGACGCCTCGTCAGAACGAAGCAATGCCGCATCGTCCCACAGCGGTGGGCATGGTGCAAAATAACTGGCGAACCCATGTAGTGCACGCGGCGTCAGGCGCATTGTCGACAACGTCATCACGTCACGGAGGAACGTGCGGCAGATGCCGTTGACGTCGGCGCGTCGCCGATAAATATGTTGATGACAGCGCACCTCGCCGAGGACGCCTTTGGGTAGCGCACCCTCGATGGGTACCAAATCACCTACTTCCCCGGGTGCAATCAGCCCCATTGGCTTAGGCGCGCACACCAGAAACATCGTGTCATCAAGCCGGGCGGAGATATGGCCGTAGGCATGACCGAGACCGTGCCGCGGTAGCGCTCGGGCAGCCATGCGTACCCGTCGTTGAGTCTCTTCGAGTGGCTCACCCAGCGTGCCAAATTCGTGGTCGGCCATGTTCAGCTCTGAAACTCAGGAATATCAGGGCGCGAACCCCAGACGCAGAACGCATCATTATTGAACGGAAACTGACGCGGCCGATCGTGCGCTTCGTCAATCATTCGGACACCATGGGAATATTCGTAGATCATCCCATCGGGTCCCTCGAAATACAGAAACTGAGCACCTGATGTGGCGTGTCGGCCGGGTCCGAACACGATGCGGATCTGATGCTCGGTCAGAAAGTAGTACGACCGCATGATATCGTCGATGCTCTCAACTTGGAAATTTATATGCTGTACACCTGGTTCGACGGCCGGGAATAAGGCAATCCTATGGTGCACTGCGTCGAACGACATCAACGGAACGTCGCCTATCCAATCGTTAGCGCGGATGTTGAACAGGCCCGTCCAGAAAGCCTCGTCACGTGGTGCATCCGACGTCTTCAGGCCGACATGGCTGAACTCAATTATGCCCGCGTCGCGGCTTGGGAAATAACGCCGACCTGAGTGGAACGGACGCAGCACCAAATCGATACTGTTGCCAGTCGGGTCATCGAAATTTATATACGCCATCACGCGACGTTCAGCGCATTCTGCCTCGGTCCCATGGCGCACCACGACGCCCGCACCATCGAGCGCAGTCGCCGCTGCATCCAGCTCTTCCCGGGTCCGAAGCTCAAATCCCAGGGTGTGGTCGTCAGGATCGCCATCGATATAGCAAATGTTGTGGTCGCGATCGTCGCCCCGCACATAAGCGCGTCCAGTCTCGCGGCCGACTAGCTCGAGCCCAAGCGTCTCGGTCGCGTACCGCACAGCGCCCTCAAGATCTGCGGTTCCTAGCCGGACATAGCGTATGTCCATCAGTTCGATCATCTTGCCTCCGAGAATTTCGGACCTTTCGCCGAAATTGTTGTTCG
>PTLJ01000166.1 GCA_002938045.1 Alphaproteobacteria bacterium MarineAlpha3_Bin4 | reverse complement strand
CGCGGGAGGACTACTTGGCTTGGAACGAACCGGCGCCAATCCCGGGCGATCTCCAGTTGGGCGAAGTCGTCAAATGGCTGCGGGAAAACCTGCCCGCCGATTCCATCGTCTGCAACGGCGCGGGAAACTACTCGACCTGGGTTCACCGCTTTTTCCGTTACCGTGGTTTTCGTACCCAACTGGGGCCGACTAGCGGCTCGATGGGATATGGCGTCCCAGCCGCGATTTCGGCAAAGCGCTTCTATCCGGATCGCACGGTCGTCGCCTTCGCTGGCGACGGGTGCTTCTTGATGACCGGCCAAGAACTGGCGACTGCTATTCAATACAACATCAATATAGTCATTATCATCGTCAACAACGCCATGTACGGCACCATCCGCATGCACCAGGAACGCCATTACCCGGGCCGCGTCTCGGGCACCAACCTTGTCAACCCGGATTTTGCCGATCTCGCCCGCGCCTATGGCGCCCACGGTGAAACCGTGACCCGGACGGAGGATTTTGCGCCCGCGTTTGAGCGTGCGGAAACATCGGACAAGCCCGCCGTCATCGAACTCAGGATCGACCCTGAGGCGATCACCCCGTCGGTGACTCTATCCGGCATCCGCGACGCGGCTAAATCCAAGGCCTGACGCAGGTGGGTGACGATTTCATTCAAACCATCCGGATTGTAGACGCGGGCTGGCGCCATGCCCCATGCCGGATTCAGCCAGGCCAGGTCTGTCTTGAAGCGCACGATAACGTGGATGTGCAACTGTTCGACAACATTACCAAAAGCCGCGACATTGATTCGCTGTGGCTGGTAAATTGCCTCTAGAGCCTCGGACGCGCGAGCGATCTCGGCTGCGGCCAAGGCCAGCTCGTCATCATCAAGATCGTGTAGGTGGCGGAGAGCGTCACACGTGCCGGCACCAGGATCAACCACGGGTAACTGGCGTCGCACATTAGCCGCACTTGGCAAAGCAGCCACTTCGTGACTATCTCTGTGTCAGCCGAAAGTTGCTGGTCGAGCGTGAATATGGATTTTCAACCCTCTCTTTGGATCGGTTAAGCTATCGAGCGGAAGACCGCAAGGAAAGGACCAGGCAATGGCTGAGGTCGCTCTCAAGGCTGGAATTTGGGTGCAAGCGCAGATCAGAGTCTGCGATAAAAACGCTCTTCCCGCCGTCGTCGTACGCCGCGGTAATCCTGACGCCGGCACCATCTTGCTTAAACTCAACCGCTTCGATGCCGGCTACGAAGTGCTGACCCAAGTGCGCACTGCCGAAGGCAACCGAGCATGGATGCGGAGCATCGGCGACAACCCGGTTCAGGAATCGGAGGCTGACGCCTATATCGAACGTCAGCTTAAGTTCGATCCGGATATCTGGGTGCTCGAGATCGAGGATTCGGACTGCCGCTACGAGATCGATGGCGAGGTTATCTGAGCCCTTATTCGGTGCGGTGGATCAGGTGGTAGCCAAAATCGGTCTTTACCACATCGCTGATGGAGTTTACGTCGAGGCCGAAAGCGGCCTTCTCGAATTCCGGAACCATATTTCCGCGTTTGAACGAGCCCAAATCGCCGCCGCGATTGCCAGACGGGCATTCCGAATGCCCGCGCGCCAATTCGGCGAAATCAGCACCGCTGTTTAGCTCGGCCTTGATATCGTTGATTTCTTCCAGTGCGATTTCCTTCGACCGGCTTTCCGTCGAGCGGAGGATGTGCGAGGCGCGAATTTCATCGGGCATCATTCTCTCCCTGGAAAATAATTTAAGGCGGCATGGTGCCATTTGTGTTGCCACTTAAACCACCCGGGCCATTAAAGGGCAAGAAAGTGATGTGCGAACCTACCCCGATGATCATTAACCCGCCCCGTCCTCCAGGTTCGTGCGACGCGGACGGCCAGGTTATGCGATTTTGTTGATTTTCTGATAGGCCTTAACTAGGGCCCACAGGAAATTAATCTCTTTATTAACGCTGTTTGCGGTCTTCAGTACCCCGGTGGAAACTGCACTGGACGAAGAAAACAAATGGTCGCTTCGTCGAAATCAAAGATGTTCCGGTTAACGGTCTACATCCTACTCGCAGCCTGCTCAACGTGGAGAGCGACCCCTGATTCGCGGTCTTAAAGTTCCGCGTAGAATTACAATTCAAACCCAGAGCGTGCTGGGTATAATAGGGTCGGTACGCCGGTTTAGGCATCCGGTGGTTGAATGGGGATAATAGAGATTAAGGCTTTAAGATTTTGAAACGAATGCTGAAAATCGCCACCGTCATCGTCGCCCTTCTCGTCGCTGGTTTCGTTGTAACTGTCGTGTCGCTTCCCGATTCGAAGCTGCGTCCACTGATCGGCGGGCTGCCCGTGGTCGGCATCTACCAAGATCCGATCTTTGCCGTCACGGACGCTGTCCGCGGCGGCGTCGACGATGCCATCTACATCGTGAAATCCATCTATCGGAACATCACTGGGCTGATGAATCTCCGCCCCACGCCCAAGGTCGTGATCGAGCTGGAGCCGGTGCACAGGAAACCCGCATCGCCGTCACCGACGCCCAACGCGCCTTCGCAAACTGGCCCCGAAGCCGTGACCGCTCAGCCTATAGCTGCGCCCGAGCTCGAGGTTGCCGTGGCGCCGGACGCGGAACTCCCGACCCACCGCGAACCCGCGACTATGGAACCAGCGATCAAGCAACCGGTAGCGGCGGCGGAAACCGTCAGCGAGACGGCGCCACTGGCGTTGCCGCCCGAGCCGCCTAAGGCGCCGGAGGCGTTGAAGGCGGCGGAGCGCCCACCCGCGCCCGAATCGACGAAGTCTGCGGAACCCTCGTCTGAACCGCCGGCCGAAGCTGCCGGGGCCGAACAAGCAACTCTACCGCCGACCCCGTTGCCGATCGAGTCGGCGATCGAGAAGGTAGATGCTGATGCCAATTACAAGCGCGGCCTGCTCTACTACAAAGGTGTCGGCGTGGCGAAAGATTACAAGACAGCGGCCCAATGGTTCAAACACGCCGCTGACAGCGGCCATCCGGTCGCTCAGTATAACCTCGGCATCATGAGCTATCTCGGGCAGGGCATGACGCAGGATTTCAGCGGGGCGGCGGAGTGGTTCCGATTGGCCGGTGAACAAAATCATGCAGCGGCGCAATACAACCTGGGCTTTCTCTATTACGAAGGCAACGGTGTCGAAAAGGATACGCTGCAAGCCTACATGTGGATCGATCGAGCTGCCAACCAGGGTGACAAGAAGGCGGCTCATGCCCGTGACACACTGAAAAAGGCACTGCCCCCGGAAATTTTCGCCGAGGAGAAGCAGCAGAACTGACCCCGCTGACGTCGCCACACCGGGCGCCCAACTCACGAAAATTATATTGTCATGGTTTGGAATGGCATCCGGCACCCGTCGGTCAACAACCATTTGTTAACATTGGGGGCTGTATTTTGCGTGCGAATAGGAAACCCAATACATCATCTTCCACAAAATGAGATTTCTCTGGGGAGTCACGGGTAGCCCAACTGCCTAATCTGACGGGGAAATAAAATGGGCGCGAAGTATATGGCCGCATTCGCGGTCTCTGGGATACTGACCGTCGCCACCGGAAACGCTTGGGCGGGTGCCGCCGGAAGTCAAAATGCGACGCAACAGCAGCTCAAATCCTTTGGCACCGATATGATCCCCCCAGAACAGTTGCGAACATCGCAACCGCAGCCGGTAGAACCACCATCATCGGTTTCGATGGTAGGTAGGTCAGAAATCCCTGGTCCGTATCTTCACGTTGACAACGTTTTCGGCCTTGCCAACAACCTGGACGACAGCGAATCGGCCGGTTCAAGTGCGGCTGAGAAAACCGACAAATTCGGCCTCATCGGCGACAGCGCGGGTTATAGACTAAGTCATAATTTACTCAGCGATGTAACGTTCTCCCTCCGCACAGAGGCCGACGTCGAAAGCGGCAGCGCCGAGGGCAACAGGAACGAGTCCGAGATCGATGCCCTCACGGTCATGTTCAACAGCTATATCAATCTTGCTAACCTCGGCATGATCACGCCCTACATCGGCGCCGGCCCCGGCTACACGAGCCTCAGCACCGGAACGCAGACGACATTTGAGGGCAATACGTCCGAGAACGGCGCCGTTGCCAACAATCTAGCCAATTCGGTAATGGGTGGAACCGCCATAACTATCAACGACCG
>PTLJ01000165.1 GCA_002938045.1 Alphaproteobacteria bacterium MarineAlpha3_Bin4 | reverse complement strand
GTCAACATGGCGTCACTCGCCAGCCAACTCCGCGCACTCGGCTCAGCCTCCGAGATTGCCGAGCGCGCGGCCGGCGCTAACACCGCCATGGAAGTTTTGACGCTCGCCGCCGAAGCCCGGCTGCCGCTAGCGGACCACATCGCCAGGGGCGCACGCGAAGTGACCTTAGCAACTCTTGCCGGCGGCACCGATGTTGAGGTCTGCGTCTTCGACCGCAACGCCAACCTGGTCGGGAGGGCCGATGGCTAGGGTGCTGATCCTCGGCGGCACGGCGGAGGCCCGTGAGCTGGCCGGGCGTCTGGCAGAAACCGGTAGTTTTGACACCATAACTTCGCTTGCTGGCCGCACGCGGAGCGCACTTGAGCTTCCGGGCACGGTGCGCAGCGGGGGCTTTGGCGGACCCGGTCCCATGGCTGATTACCTGCGCGAAGAGCGCATTGATGCCGTCGTTGACGCCACCCACCCGTTCGCTGAAATGATCTCCGCACACGCAGCCGAAGCTTGCGCCGCCGCCGGCACGCCCCGAATTGCCCTGGTGCGCGCGCAGTGGCTGTTTCCGAAGGACGGCAACTGGCAGGAGGCGACGAGCCTGGTAGCGGCGGCGGATCTATTGCCAGGACTTACCAGCCGAGTGTTCCTCACCGTCGGCCGCCAGGGGCTTGATTGCTTTTCCGGCCTCGACGATATCTGGTTCCTGGTGCGCCTGATCGAGGTGATGGAGACGCCGCTGCCGCTCGCCGACTACCAGGTCCTCTTTCGTCGGCCGCCTTACAGCCTCGATGAGGAGCGTGCCATCATGAAGGACCATGCAATCGATTGCCTGGTAGCCAAAAATTCGGGCGGCCCGGCGACGGAGGCCAAGATCACCGCCGCGCTCGAGGCCGATATTCCCATCGTCCTGGTGCAGCGTCCCGACCCACCGCCAGGCGAGCGCGTCGAGCGCATCGACGACTGCATGGCGTGGCTAAAAGGGGAGCTCTAGGCTTTCGGTCTGAAAACGTGGTGGTGATCGGCCGCGTAGAGGCGGCTGTCGTTGAAGTCTTCTTGACCCAGAACTCGGCCGACGAGAATGAGTGCGGTGCGCGTGATGCCAGCCTCTTTAACGCGCCCACGAATGTCAGCAAGAGTGCCGCAGATGATTATTTGGTCAGGCCAGCTGACCCGGTAAGCAACTACCACCGGGCAGTCCGCGCCATATTGCGGCATGAGCTCGCGGACCACGTTGGCAAGGTTGTTGACCGATAGATGCACTGCCAGCGTTGCGCCGCTCCGGCCCAGTTCGGCCAGAGCCTCACCTTTTGGCATGGCCGAGCTCCTCACCGACGTGCGGGTAAGGATTACGGTCTGGCTGATCTCGGGCAGTGTCAACTCGGTATTAAGAGCGGCCGCAACGGCGGCATAAGCCGGCACCCCGGGGGTGATGTCGTAATCAATGCCCAATTCGTCGAGCCTGCGCATCTGTTCGGCGATAGCACCGTAGAGCGCCGGGTCGCCGGAATGGACGCGAGCAACATCCTCGCTGCATCCGTCGGCGGCTTCCATCTCGGCGACGATCCGGTCCAAATTCATAGACGCTGTGTCAACGATACGGGCCCCTTCAGGTGCTTCCGCGACCAAGTCTAGTGGCACCAGAGAGCCGGCATAGAGGCAGACCGGCGAGTGGCGGATCAACTCCAGTCCGCGCACCGTGATCAGGTCAGTGGCCCCCGGCCCAGCGCCGATGAAATGCACAGTCATCGACATACTCGCACGGGCCTATTGCCCCTGCGCACCACATCGCGCAGCACGTCGAGAACGATCCCGGTCGCCACATGGATCAGCACTACGTTGTCGCCGGCCGTCTGCATAATGGCTGGAGAAGGGAACGAAAGCCTCAGCAATTCAGCGAGAAGAATGCGCACTAATCGCCACCCCTTAATTGCTTTGATTTTCGTTGTTGGAGGCCCGGGAAAGTTTAGGCTCGTAGCCCCTTGGCGTATAGAGCCAACGACCCCGGCCGCGCTCGATGAGCCGTGTCTGACTGTTACCGACCAGGACAATGGTCAACATGTCGGCCTTGTCGGCGGTCAGTTCCGCCAGACTAATCACATCGATCGCTTCGCCGTCGCGACCAACGTTGCGGGCCAGCGCTACGGGCGTCTGCGGGTCGCGCGACGCGAGAAGGATATCGCGCGCCAACGCTAATTGGATTTTGCGGCGCTTCGAGACCGGATTGTAGAGAGCGATGACAAAGTCGCCCTCAGCAGCGGCGCGGAGTCGACGTACAATGTTGTCCCACGGTGTTAGTAGATCCGACAGCGATACGGTACAGAAATCATTGCCGATCGGTGCGCCCAGGCGCGCGGCGGCGGCTTGCACAGCCGAGACGCCGGGTTCGACCTTGAGCGCGATGCGGTTCCAGGCCGCGTCGTCGTCGCGGTCCAGAAGCTCGAACGCCAGCGCTGCCAGGGCGTAAATCCCTGCGTCGCCGGAACTGACAAGCGCTACGTCGCCGCCTTGGGCGGCTAAATCAAGGGCGAGCCGCGTGCGTTCCTCCTCGTAGGACAACCCCGAGTCGTGCAGCGCCTTGCCAGTGACGGCGTCGCCAAGGAGATCGAGATAGCGCCTGTAGCCGACGACGTCGGTGGCTGCGGCTAACGCCCGGTTTACGGCCGGCGTACGCCAAGCGTCGGCGCCGGGACCGATACCGACGATAGTTAGTCGGCCGCGCGCACGGCCAACTGAGGTGGCATCTATGTTGCCGCGCGAGCGAGCGATGGCGCAGGTGGATCTCGTTTTCTTGCGTTTTTCGGCAACGAGCTGGGATTCTGTGCCGGCGGCAGCCAAGGCCGCACCCTCAGCCACCCCGTGGCAGCCAACCTCTCGGAACACGGTCTCCGACGGGTTTGCTAAGCGCGAAGTCAGCGCTTCCAGTTCGTGCGCCGCGAAGAGCCGGGTTGGAACGCCCAGATGGCGGGCGAGGGCCTCGACCGCTGGCTCGTCGGATTTTAGGTCGAGTGAACAGACGCAGGCGACGGCCCCCGCTGCTAGCCTCGCCTCGGCTAGAGACTCCTCGGCAAGCCTGATCAACTCGCCAGCGTCGGCGCCGCGTTCGCACCCGACGCCCAAAGCCAGCACTGGTGGATACAGCGCCAGCTCGTCCGCACCCGGAGGCGACCGTCTGTCCGTGACAAGCACCGAAACCGCACCCTGATCCGCGAAGGAAGCGCCCGAACTGGTCAGCCAGCGGGCGTCGCCGGCCTCCACGACCAACCTCACCGGTTGGTCGGCCAGTAACGTTGCCACCACACCCTTAGCGGCTTCCGGGTTAGCAACGCGCCATCCGGGCGGCGGATCGTCCAGCGCCAGACCGAAAGCGACATCGCTGGCGTTGGTCACGGCGGCATGGCCTTGGGTCGCCCGGGCGACGGCCTGGGCGAGGCGGTTGGCGCCAGTGTGTCCACCGAGCAAAGGCACCACTGAGGCGCCGTCCTCAGAGACCGCTAGCACCGGCGGCTCAGTGCGCTTGTCGGCGAGCGCCGGCGCCAGGGCGCGGATGACAATTCCGGTGGCGCAAATAGCGACGATCGGCCGCCTTTCGGCGAACAGGTGACGCAAGTGTTGGGTGGTTTCGCCGAAGGTTTCGTCGGCATCGTCGACGCGCCCAGCACGGCCGTAAGTGCGGGCGCCCGGAAGGATTTTCTTTAACCTCTGCGCCAGCCCCAGGCCGGTTCTAGTTAACGCCATGATGGCGGCGCCTGGAGGGAGCAGTTCACTACTCATTTGCCGGCCTCGCCTTCACCTTTACGCACCAGGATCATCGAGAAATAGGGGGTGTTATTGCCGTTGACACGCGCCAAGGGCAGCACCCTCTCCTCGTTCATGGTCGCGTGTTCAACATAGTGCGCGCCCTTCTCGAGTCCCAACCGCCGGAGTACCCGGCGCACCTTTTCCAGGTGCCGCCCGACCTTCATTATGGCAACGGCGTCGCTGAACTTGATGTGCGCCTCCAGATCGTCCTCCGCCAATGGCGCCGGGACGATCGTCAACACCTGGCTGCGCGAGACCAGGGGCGCGCCAGCGGCAGCGGCGCACGCGCCCAGTGACGAAACTCCGGGCACGACTTCGACAGTGTGGCTGTCGACGAGACGCGCAAAGATATAGATGAAGGAGCCGTAAAGGAATGGGTCGCCCTCGCACAATACGGCGACGTCCTGCCCT
>PTLJ01000164.1 GCA_002938045.1 Alphaproteobacteria bacterium MarineAlpha3_Bin4 | reverse complement strand
CCTCGACCCATGTAGCAAAGCGCAGCTTGCCCTCACCATCCAGCAACTGACGGCTCTTGACCTGCGCCCAGGACGCAACCTCGGTGTAATCGAGCACCGGATGGTAGCAGCAATCGACGGCGCCCAGGATCCGGTCCCAGTATTCACGCGGTTCGGAGGCGATGACGCGGGACACCTCGGCGATCAAGAGCGTTTGTGGCATCTTCTCCGTTTGCCGGGCAATCCAGTCGACACGGCCGAGCGCTTGGCAGAAGTTACACCAAAATACTCTTCGATCGCGCCTAATGAGATAAACCCACCGTCAGCAGTGGCATAGACCTGATAGCAGGCGGCGCCCCCGTTGAGAAGATCATCGCCGCGCATCGGCTTCGTCCCCTGACCGACCGCAGCCAGGGCGACCTGGGTTAATCCGTAAGCCTGCCAAGAAAGCACCGAATCCGCCACCGCCACATCCAGATAAGCGCCGCCACCGTCGCGCTCGCGTCCGATCAGCGCGCCGAGAATCGCCGTCGCCGCCTGTAGGGCGCCGCCGTAGTCAGCGATCGGCGGAAAGGCCATTACCGGCCTCTCGGCGGTACCGGTAACGTTCAGGGAACCGGTCATAGCGACGTAGTTGATGTCGTGTCCGGCGCGTAGCCTGAGCGGCCCCGTCTGCCCGTAACCGGAAAGCGCGCAGTGGATCAGACCGGGATTAAGCTCGCGCAAGCGCTTGTTGCCGAAGCCGAGGCGTTCGATGACCCCCGGCCGGTAGGATTCCAGCAACACGTCAGCGGCGACAACCAATTCGTCGAATGCCGACTTGCCAGGCTCCGACTTGAGATCGATGCTAACCACCCGTTTGCCGGCGTTGACTGCGGCATGGAACGGCGCCGCCACGCGGGCATTGGAAACCGGATTGAGCTCACGCATTGGGTCGCCACGCGGTGGCTCGACCTTGAGCACGTCGGCCCCCATGTCGGCGAGCAATTGTGTCGCAAACGGTCCGGGCAGGAACTGCGAGAGATCAAGGACGCGAAGGCCCTTGAGAAATTCACTGATCATGGCGGCGCGGCGCCGGCGCTATTCGCCCAGCGAGAGAACTTTGCGCTTGGCCGGCAATTTTAAACCCTTGGGCTCCGGGTAATCGAAGGTCATCTTGCCATTCTTAATCTTGACCGTGACCACGCCGCCCTTGGCCAGTTTGCCGAATAGCAACTCGTCGGCGAGTGGCTTCTTGATGTGCTCCTGGATGACGCGAGCCAGAGGACGGGCACCAAATTTCTGATCATAGCCCTTCTTGGCAATCCACTCGCGTGCGCTATCGGTCAATTCGATGGTGACGCCGCGATCCTCAAGCTGAAGTTCGAGTACCATGACGAACTTGTCGACGACGCGGGCAACAATTTCGGGCGGCAGCGAATTGAACTGGATAATCGCGTCTAGGCGATTGCGGAACTCAGGCGTGAACATTTTTTCGATCGCCTCTATATCGTCGCCGATCCGCTCCTCGCGCTCGAAGCCGATCGCCGGCTTGGCAAGATCAGCGGCGCCAGCGTTGGTAGTCATGATCAGGACGACGTTACGGAAATCGATGCTCTTGCCGTTGTGATCGGTCAGCTTGCCGTGGTCCATCACCTGTAGGAGGATGTTGAACAGGTCCGGATGCGCCTTCTCAATTTCGTCCAGCAACAATACGGTGTGCGGCTGCTGGTCGACGGCATCGGTCAAGAGCCCGCCCTGATCGAATCCTACATAGCCCGGCGGCGCGCCGATCAGACGCGATACGGAATGGCGCTCCATGTATTCCGACATGTCAAACCGCACCAGCTCGACACCGAGCACATGCGCGAGCTGGCGCGCGACCTCGGTCTTACCGACGCCGGTCGGACCGCAGAACAAATAGGCACCGACCGGTTTTTCGGGCTCGCGCAGCCCAGCACGGGCGAGCTTTATGGCGTTTGCGATGGCGTCGATTGCCTTGTCCTGGCCAAAGATGACAGTCTTCAAGTCGCGTTCGATAGTTTTCAGTGCCTTGCGGTCGTCGGTCGAGACGCTCTTGGGCGGAATACGGGCGATCTTGGCGACCACCGCCTCGATATCCTTGACCGTGACCGTCTTGCGGCGCTTGCGCTCGGTCAGCAGCATGCGCGACGCGCCGACTTCATCGATGACGTCGAGTGCCTTGTCGGGAAGCTTGCGGTCGTTGATGTAACGAACCGAGAGATCGACTGCCGAACGCAGTGCTTCAGCTGTGTAACGGACCTTGTGAAACTCCTCAAAATAGGGCTTGAGCCCGCGCAGAATCTTGACCGTGTCGGCGATGCTCGGCTCATAGATGTCGATCTTCTGAAAACGGCGGACCAGTGCGCGATCTTTCTCGAAATAACCGCGGTATTCCTTGTACGTGGTCGAGCCCATGAAGCGCAGCTGGCCGCTCTGCAGCGCCGGCTTGAGAAGGTTCGACGCGTCCATCGAGCCGCCGCTGGTGGCCCCGGCGCCGATCACGGTGTGAATCTCGTCGATGAACAAAATTGCGCCCGGCGTCTCTTTGAGTTCGGACATAACGCTCTTGAGGCGCTCTTCGAAGTCTCCCCGGTAGCGGGTGCCAGCCAATAACGCACCCATATCGAGGGCGTAGATGGTCGATTCCGTCAGCACCTCCGGCACGTCGCCCTCGGTGATGAGTTTAGCTAGCCCCTCGGCAATGGCTGTCTTGCCGACGCCGGGGTCGCCGACGTAAAGCGGATTGTTCTTGTTGCGCCGGCAAAGGATTTGAATGGTCCGCTCGATCTCGTCCTTGCGTCCGATCAGCGGGTCGATGTGGCCCTCCCTGGCCTTGCGGTTGAGATCTACGCAATAGGCATCGAGCGCCTCCTTGCCCTTGGGGACTATGGTGTCTTCGGCCATGTCCTCGTCGGCGCCGTGAACCGTGCTCGGCCTGCCCTCACCGGGGGCCTTAGCGATGCCGTGAGAGATGTAGTTGACGGCATCCAGCCTGGACATATCGTGAAGCTGCAGGAAGTAAACGGCGTGCGACTCGCGCTCGGAGAACATTGCCACCAGCACATTGGACCCGGTTACCTCCTCGCGGCCCGACGATTGGACGTGGATGACGGCGCGCTGCACGACGCGCTGGAAGCCGACCGTCGGCTTCGGCTCGGTAACCCTTGAATTACCGATGTCGGTAAGGTCGTTGTCGATAAAGTAAGTCAGGTCGCTAGAAAGCCGGCCTAGTTCGACGCCGCAGGCTCGCAAAACGGCACGCGAATCCTGATCCTCGGTCAACGACAGCAACAGGTGCTCGAGCGTCGCGTATTCATGGTTGCGCTCGGTGGCGAGGGCGAGAGCCCGGTGCAGGGTCTGTTCCAGGTTGTGCGATAGCATTTGTTATCCGTCTCCGTCTCCGTCTCCGTCTCCGTCTCCGTCTCCGTTTCCGTCTCCACCTCCGTCCTTCTCGATAGTGCATTGCAATGGGTGTTGGTTCTGACGGGCCAGATCCATCACCCGCGCGACCTTGGTCTCGGCGACCTCGTAGGTGAAGACGCCGCAGACTCCGACACCGCGCTGGTGGACATGCAACATGATTCGCGTCGCGTCTTCCTGCGACTTATTGAAAAACCGCGCCAGCACATGAACGACGAACTCCATCGGCGTGTAGTCGTCGTTGAGCATCAACACCTTGTACATGGCCGGTTTCTTGGTCCGAGTACGGGTTTTGACGGCGATGCCAGTTTGAGCATCGTCGTCGATGTCGATGGGCGTGTTGGGTGGTTTGTTGGAACCACTCATGCCTCGTTTTCTCCGTCGTCCCATCAGCTGCATCGGTAACCGCTATTTTGATTCCGCTATAATATGGGATCTGGTTGGGGTGGCGAAAGCCCTCGTGCGCAGCAAAGATTTCCGGATGCTGCCATTTGATCCCGGTGCACAGCGGTTGAGACCAGCTAGATGAGGTCTTAACCTTTAATATAAGGATTTTATAAGGATTTTTGGCCTAATCCGCAAGTTTGGGGGCGGTATGGGCCTGCAGCCGGCGGGCTACGCCGAACTGATTGGCAGCATTTGGTACGAAATGCCGTCCCCGGCGGTGATGCCTGGAAGACCCATCGATGATGAATCTTTGTTGCGCCGCACAATATGGCCCTAGTTCTACCCCAAATCTTACCGATTTCAACGATATTTTTATGCACTGCATAAAAATATAATATTACTCAACGTATTG
>PTLJ01000163.1 GCA_002938045.1 Alphaproteobacteria bacterium MarineAlpha3_Bin4 | reverse complement strand
GCGGCCTCAGCTGCGGTGGCCAAGAGCTCCGAAAGCCACCATTAATGGCCCATACAAGCAATTGTGAATGTATGGAAATAATCACGGTGCTATGATGGCTCAAACGTCGCTGGACAAGATGCCTCGCCGGATCGGGAAACAAGTTGACCCATTTGATCAGGTTTGAAGTGGTCGGGAAGCCCCGCTTCGGCAACCTTGACGGCGGCCGGATTGTCGTCCAAGACGACGATTTTGCCTCGTCGGAGACGGTTACGGTTGACGGCGTCAAGGTTTTGACGCCGCCGACGGCAAAGATGATCACGCTGTGCGACAATTTCCATGCCCTAAAATAGAAGCTAGGCCTGTCGGCGCCGGAGCATCCGATGTTTTTCTTGAAGGCGACCAATTCCTTTCTCGCCACTGGTGAGAACATACGCCGGCCGGCGTCCTGCGACGGCAAGCTGGTTTACGAAGGCGAGTTCGGAATCGTCATCGGCAAGACCTACGCCAACGTCTCAGAAGTGGACGTGGCAGCAAAATTTTTGGCTGTTCTTGCATCCTATTCTTGCATCAGCGACATCACCGCCGTCGAATTGTTGCAGGCGGAGGCCACCTTCGACCAGTGGACGCGGGGCCAGAGCTTTGTCACGTTAGGCGTTTTCGGGCCGGTGATGGCGAGCGGGCTGGCGCCTAACGGTTTGGTTGTCGGGACCGTGCTCAATGGCTACGAGCGGCAGAATTATCCAGTCAGCGAGATTATCATTTGGCCGCACAGGATCGCCAGCCTACTGTCCCGAGATAAGACCCTAGACCCGGGCGACGTTGTCTGTTGCAACACCTCGATAGGCGTCGGATCGTTGAAGGAGCTGAAAAACACGATTGATACTACCATCGAGGGTATCGGCATCTTGATCAACGTCTTCGACAACGGCGGGATGTGTGGAACGGACGATTGAGGCCGGGGTGGCAGAGCCAAGGCACCCGGCAATGAGAGCGGAGGAAGAAAATGCGAATTTGCGTAATCGGCGCTGGAGCGATCGGTGGATTGATGGGGGCGAAGATGGCGCTGGCCGGAGAGGAGGTCACCGTCGTCGACCAGGGCGCGCATCTCAATGCGATCAAGCAGGGAGGATTAAAGCTGAACGGGGAGGACGGCACCGAATATACCGCCGCCATCTCCCATGCCACCGACGACCTAAAGGAAGCCGGCGAGCACGACCTGGTGATTCTAGCGTTGAAGGCCCACTACCTGGAGGCCGTCGCCCCACAGATGCCGGCGGTCACACATCCGGATACCATGATCATCACCGTCCAGAACGGGATCCCCTGGTGGTATTTTCACAAACACGGCGGCGAGTTCGACGGCCACCGGCTGGAAACGCTCGATCCGGACGGCACGCTCAGCAAGTATATCGACTGCGACAAGATCATTGGCTGCGTGGTCTATCCGGCGGCTGCCGTCACCGAACCCGGCGTCATCCACCACGTCGAGGGTGACCGCTTACCGGTCGGCGAGCTCGACGGTTCGAAGAGTGCGCGTGTTCAGACACTGCATGACGTGCTCCTCAACGCTAGCTTCCGGCCCCGCATCCTCGATGACATCCGCTCCGAGACTTGGCTCAAATTGTGGGGTAATATCTCTTTCAACCCGATCAGCGCGCTCACCCACGCGACGCTGGAGGATATCTGCCAATTCCGCGAGACTCGTAAGCTGGCCGAGAACATGATGCACGAAACGCAGGCGATTGCCGAGAGTCTCGGCATCACCTTCCGCCACACGATTGAGAAACGGATCGCCGGAGCCAAGAGTGTCGGCGCTCACAAAACGTCTATGCTGCAGGACGTCGAGGCCGGCCGTTCGCTCGAGACTGAGGCCCTGATCGGTTCCGTCCTCGAACTTGGCGATCTGACCAAGATCCCGACGCCCTCGATCGAAGCCGTCTACGCCTGCATCAAGCTCTTGAATAAGATCATGGTCCTCGAAGGAGCCGGAATCCGTGTCAGTGATGCGGCGTAAGTCTGGCTTCTCAATCGTACGGCGTTAGCAAAGAGTAGCCACTTTCGGCGCGCGAGCGTAGGACATGAAGGCAATCCTTTTCACCGGAGCGCGCGAAGAGGGATCGGCGGCGACAAGTACAGCGGAGGCAGTTGTCGGTACCTATGCAGACTTAGTCGCTAACGTCGACCGATTGTTGGGCCTGGGCCCGGCACATTGCAACCGACCATTGCCTTCATTGGCCTCCTGCGTCATGGGTTGCCGCGTGCTGACTACCATGACCAACCATGACGGCTTCGAGCTGGCGTGTGCCTGGGACCGGAACCCGTACGCTTAACTCACCGGCGCGCCTTAATAGACTACGTCATTCAGATACAGGCCGTCGGGCGGCGCCGTCGGCCCGCCAGCTTGGCGGTCACGTGCCGCGAGTGCTATATTCACGTCATCCTCGCTCCACTTGCCCTCGCCAACCAGTTTCAGAATACCAACCATGTTGCGGACCTGATGATGGAGGAACGAGCGCGCCCGAGCGGTGACGACGATTTCATCACCGTCGCGCGTGACCGTCAGTGTGTCTAGCGTCTTGATCGGTGATTTGGCCTGGCAGTGACTAGCGCGGAACGTGGTGAAGTTATGTTTACCTACGAGCGCCCCAGCAGCCGCGTCCATCGCATCGGCGTCGAGCCCCACCGGCACCCACCAGCTCAGCCCGCGACCGATGGTTAACGGCGCGCGGCGGTTCGTGATGTAGTAGACGTAGCCGCGCTGCTTGGCCGAGAAGCGAGCATGGAAGTCGTCCGTGGCTTTGGCGACGTTGAGAACGCTGACTAGATGCTTTCGCACATGGGCATTTATAGCATCGCGGACTGTATCCGCATCAGTTTTGCGAACGAGATCAAAATGGGCCACCTGGGCGAACGCATGGACACCAGAATCCGTGCGTCCAGCACCAAAAACCGTCGGCCGCTCGCCACAGAAGATATCAATGGCGTCTTCCAGCACCTGCTGCACAGCGAGGCCGTTTTTTTGATGTTGCCAACCTACGAAGCCCCGGCCGTCGTATTCAATGGTCATGCGATAGCGGGTCATGGTTCTGTTTTAGCCGGAAGTTACAAACAGTTCGACCAAAATGGCGGCAATGGCTCTCGCAGCATTCTATTGTATGCGCCTATTATATCACGGTATTAAAATGGGTTGTTTCGTTCCACACTCGGAAAAGTGATTGGTGGTTGCTGTAGATATGAGGCATCACAGTGCTTGAGCCTAAACTAGACTTCACCGATTCAGATCGCGATTCGCTGAACGTATCGTCAGTAGCGATTCTGCCGATCGAGACGATTTCACTCTGGCGCGTTCGCTAATAAAAAACCATTGGCTGAAAGCGTTATTAAACCTTTTACTGATGCCAATGCTGTTACAAACTCCCGCCAGGCTAACCAAGCCGGGTACCACCCGGCAACGAATAGCCGCGCAGGAAATCCTCGGCCTCCAGCGCCTCGCGCGCCGGCCGCTGCAACCGCATACATGCTAGGGCGCCCTCGCCGCAGGCAACTACAAGCGGAACTCCGATCACCGTTCCAGGTTCAGCGTCGCTCTCCATCGCTACCAATAGCGCGTGCAACAACTTAATGCGTTCACCCATGTGCTCAAACCACACGCCTGGCCAGGGGTTGAGAGCGCGCACGGCACGCTCTAACTCGATCGCTGGGCGGCGCCAATCGATTAGGCCATCGTCTTTGTTGAGCTTGGCGGCGTAGGTGACACCGTCTTCCGGCTGCGGTACGGGGCGGAGCTTGCCAGCCGCCAGGCGTTCAAGGGTCTGGGTCATCGCCTTAGCACCGACCTCCGCTAGATCATCGTGTAGCCTGGTCGCCGTCGTTTTGGCGTCGATGGGGATTTCCTTTCTCATCAGGACCGGGCCGGTGTCGAGGCCTTTATCAATCTGCATGATGGTGACGCCCGTCTTGTTGTCGCCAGCCAGCAGCGCACGTTGGATCGGCGCCGCGCCGCGCCAGCGCGGTAGCAAAGAGGCATGGACATTGAGGCATCCGAGATGGGGCTTATTGAGAATCACCTTGGGCAGGATAAAACCGTAGGCGACAACCACCGCTGCGTCCGCCTCAAGCGCTACAAAAGCTTCCTGCTCCGCCTTATGGCTAAGAGTTTCGGGCGTGCGCACCTTGAGGCCCCGAGCTTCGGCGAAGGCATGGACCGGACACGGTTTCTC
>PTLJ01000162.1 GCA_002938045.1 Alphaproteobacteria bacterium MarineAlpha3_Bin4 | reverse complement strand
CCGCCGTCGTCAGGATCGCATTCGATACAAACCCGAACCTTAAATCGGCGTATCTTGGTAGCCGCATCGCCGAGGAGGATTTAAATTCGACCCTGTCCCAGTCCTTCTTTCCTCGAGTGCAGGGTGTGTTTGAGCAGCGCTACAAGAAGGAATTCGCTGGCACCGTCGGATTCCAGGAGGAGACCCTCGGCAAACTCGAGCTAACATTTCCGTTTAATCTTGGCTTTACCGCTATGAACACGCTTCGGGCCAGCGAGCAAGATCGTAGCGCCACGGCCTTTCGGGTGACCGACACCAAAGACCTTGCCGAACAGCGCGCCCGCGACGCTTGGTTTAACCTACAGACGGCGCAAAGCAACACGGAATCTCTCAAGAACCAGGTGGTGATTGTCTCACGCTTCCTTGAGAACGCCCGCGAAGAACGCAAGACTGGCCGGCGTTCGTTACTCGACGTGCTCGACGGTGAGACCCAGCTGTTGAGTGCCAAGAGCGATGCTGCCTCGGCGGAGGCCGACAAAGCTATCGCCGTCTTTGAGGTGCTCGCTGCCATGGGGCAATTGACCGAGGGCCGGGTGTTGCCGCAAGAGGGCGGCGATGCCGGGGTGTCGTTGAAGCCTAAGGACATCTTGACGGCAGTCGCCAGATTTGCAAAGGATTTGGCGGCCTCTGAGACTGCTGTTCCCTTTCTTAATGTGGCCCGGAAGGTGCTTGAAATTCCGTTGCCACAGGAGGCGTCTCCGCCGCCACCGGTGCTTCCTGAGACGGAAGTGGCATCGAAACAAACCTCGCCCGTAGAAGAGGGACCGGCCGCTGTCGGCGACGACTGGTTCGGCAAAGCCGCAGATAAAGGTCGGGTTCGTTTCAGTGTTCCAAGGCGACCATTCCAACCTAGGGATGCGCTGGCGTTGCCTTATCTTGAGGTCGCCTCCAATACTGCCGACGAGCTGGCGGAAGGTACGGCGACATTAGATAAGATTTTGCCGTCCGCCCCCGCTCCGGTTAGCCAGCCATCGGTTGCCGATCCGTCACCGCTGCCCATCGAGCAGGGCGAGCCAGCCATCGTCGACGTCGCCGGCGCTCGACCCACGCCACCGGCCGCCGATGAAAAGCCATACCAGCAGCAAGCCGTCGAGCCGGGGTCCTCACCGGAAGAGAAATCACCTGCTACGACCGATGAGACCGCTTCCATCGATACCGTCTTCGAGCGATCGGAATTCAAAAAAGCGCTTCGCTACGAACGTGAACTCGAGAATTCAAACCCGGATGGCGTCACTACCTTTCTCGACAGATGGCTCGAAAAGGTTGGAGATGCGCTGA
This sequence comes from Alphaproteobacteria bacterium MarineAlpha3_Bin4, assembly GCA_002938045.1. GTDB lineage: Bacteria > Pseudomonadota > Alphaproteobacteria > Rhodospirillales > Casp-alpha2 > PTLJ01. The sequence goes on along the minus strand of PTLJ01000162.1, from coordinate 2,914 downwards.
GCGCCGGGGATGTCGACGACGGTGTCCGCATATGCCCTAGAGGTCGAGACGCTGCGTGTCGAATACGAGATCGCTGATAAAAAGACAGCCCCATGTCAATCCTTGCCACCATCAACTTACTGCTCTCTTTTGTGCCCTAGCTTTGTGATCCGTTGACCAAAAATCGTTCCCAAGGTTGAACTAATCCCGTCCGGCCGATACCGAGGTAGGGCGAAAGATGGTGCGAAATCACACCTACTCATTACCCATGTGTTGCCCAAAGCCCATTTTTTGGAATGTAGGAACGCGGAGAAAATTTGTATAACACATTGAAAACAAGGGTGGTGCCGGGTGCGGGACTCGAACTCGCGACCTGATGCTTACAAGGCAACTGCTCTACCAACTGAGCTAACCCGGCCCCTGCCGTGGCGCCCCATATAACGCGCGCGCGCGCGCTGGGCAAGCGGACGTGGAACCATTTGTGGTGTGGCCCGGCGGGCCTTATGTGTTCGCGAAGTGGTGGCGTCTGCGGAAGCGGCGGCGGCTCGACGCTCTCTGCCAAAGACGTCCACATGGCCGCCCCTGAGGTCTACTGAGAGGCCGGTTTTAAGCTCGGTTGCCTGTTTGGTCATCGCCTGTAGCAACTACGGCTCGCTGACTCGGATTTTGCGCCCTTGGCAGATAAGCCAAGCGAATTCCCTCAGGGCAATTTGTGGTATCCATATGCCAACACTTCGCATATCGCTAATTGGCGCAAATCAAGTCGAATTTTCGGCAGATTGGAAAGTATTTTGCTTTGACAAATTCAAGTGACAATTAAGAGGAGATTTCACCTAACTACGCGTCGACGAGCCTAGTTTCGCTGACGAATCCGCCTCGTGCGTCGAACCGGTGGAGCTGATAGACGGGGCGATCGGCCATGGCGGCGGGATAGTCTCCCTGGCGCAGATCCGGTGCGACCGAGGGCATAGTACTAGCCACCGTGCCGCCGAAGTGAGCGACATAGGGCCGGTGAGAGTGGCCGGTGAAGATACGGACCACGTGGTCGTGGCGGGAAACGACGGTGGCAAGCTCCGCGACCGCCTGGCGGCAGTTATATTGGAACGGATATAGTGATGTAGAAACGTCGAACGGCGGGTGATGCATGAACAGCGCGGTCGGCCGGGCTGGAGCCTGGGCCAGGGTTGTATCGAGGGCGTCGAGGCGGGCGCGGCAAAAATTTCCCTTGTTATTGTTGCCGGAGAGCGAGTCAATGGCGACTAGGCGAACCGGATGATGATTGACGGCGTAGTGGACGAACCCTCCATCGGCCACACAATCGTCGCCGAAGAAGGCCCCGATCAGCGCCTGACGCCCGTCGCGGTTGCCGGGCGTAACATAGAGCGGCATCGCGAGTGGTGCCAGAAGCTCGCAAGCTAGCGCAATCTCGGTCGCGGCTGCGGTTTGGGTCATGTCGCCGGTGTGGATTACCGCATCCGGCCTCGGATCTAGGCTGTTTATGTCGGCAACGCTTTGTTTGAGCGCTCGTGCGCGGGCCGCCGCGCGCGGCTCCGCCGGGTTAGGCGACATCAGATGCGTGTCCGTGATTTGGGCCAGGATCATGGCACATCCTATAGTCAATTTACGATTGTAAGCCAGGCCAATTGTTACCCAGCCGAGCTGGCTTTGGTGCCGCCCGTTGGCTAGACTCACTGACGTTCAAGGGCGCGGAGGGAACTACCGTTGCCGATCAAGTCGACCAACATCACGCGCGTGCACTCTCATGTGCACCTCAAGGACCGCTGGGCGCGGCACGGCCATCGCGGCGGCGTTCTTTGGTTCACGGGACTTGCAAGATCGGGCAAAACGAGTCTGGCCTTAGGACTTGAGAAGATCCTGTTCGACGAATGCTATCGGGTGCGTGTTTTACACTCTCAAAATTTCCGGATCGGCCTCAGTTCCGATCTCGGGTTCTCGCGTGAGGACCGCCGCGAACATATCCGTCGCGTCGGTGAGGTGGCGGCGTTTCTGGCCCGGCGCGGCGTCGTCGTCGTCACGTCCTTCATTTCGCCGTTCGCGCTCGACCGTGCAAATGCCCGCGCTGCGGTCGGAGAGGGCTTCCACGAAGTCTTTCTTGACCCAGGCCTCGCGGTCTGCGAGGAGCGCGACACGGACGGCATTTACGCCCGCGCGCGGGTTGGCGAGATCCCAGAGTTCACGGGCGTTTCGGACTCCTACGAAGCGCCGAAGGTGCCCGAACTCAGGATCGATACCGGCGTGCTGACGGTAGCCGAAAGCCTCGACATACTGAGCGAATATGCGACCCGTGCCTTTCGTCTACCGAGAGCTTAGTTCGCAAAGGAGGCGTGATAGTGGTCGGTCGTTCTTATTTAATCAAAGACCGACCAAGCAAATGCATAGAGGACGCCGACAGCGACAGCGGCCTCCGACGTCTATGCTAACAGTGGCTACCAGGAGCTCCAGGACGACCATTCTGGTTCCGTATCCTGTCCGACGGATACCGCTATCAAAGAGACCAATATGCCGTCAAGATCAACAACGTGGCCGGTATCCTCAACATCGCCGCCGGGTTTTGAACGTCAGCCCCACAAGCAAAGTTGCTCCTTGGACATCAGAACGCTACTTTTGCAGCAAGTCTAATGATTAGAGCCTTTAAATTGAACAGACGGTGTCATGAGTATGGCCCTAAAGCACCATCCCGGGTGTGCCGCACAGAGAACCGTATAAAAAAGATGGAGAGAGGATGATCAATTCCGGCATCATTTTAGTGATCGTCGGATGATCGTTGACTGGAGCTTGTTTTGATTTATCTATCAACTTATAAATCATTTTAAATTTACTAATCCTGTTAACATACGTAAATCCGGAAAAATATGACGGTTGTAGGGCGCTGCAGCGCCCGACCTTATTAACTGGCTAACATTGGAGTAATTTA
>PTLJ01000161.1 GCA_002938045.1 Alphaproteobacteria bacterium MarineAlpha3_Bin4 | reverse complement strand
TTTTCGAAGCGGCCCCATTACGCGTTACGGACTGCTTATTTCGACGCTGTCTGGCGGGCCGGCGGGACGCCCGTTGCCCTGCCCTATATGAGCGGGGCGATCCCTGAATTTCTCACCCGTTGCGACGGCGTGATCACGCCGGGCGGCAGCTATCCGTTTCCACCCACCTGGTACGGCAAAACCACCGACCCGGGGAGCGAGCCGGAGCCTCGTTTCCGTTTCGAGATCGACCTCACCCGCGCGGTCATCGACGGCGACGTGCCGACACTCGGCATATGTGCCGGCATGCAGGTAATGGCCGGCGTGCTCGGTGGTGTTTTCTATCAGGACGTATGCGCGGAAGTAGCGACGACGATCGACCACCTCAACGAACGGCCGGCCGAGGAACCCGCTCACGGCGTCCGCATAGTGCCGGACACGTTATTGCGCCGTATCGTCGGATGCGACGAGTTCTCCGTCAATACGGCGCACCGAGAAGCATTGCGTATCCCGCCCGACGGCCTCGTCGTCAACGCGGTGGCGCCGGACGGGGTCATCGAGGGCATCGAGATGCCGGGCAAGCGGTTCATGCTCGGCGTGCAATGGCACCCCGAGTTTTTCCTCGCCGACGGCAATCCCAATTTCGCCCTGTTTGAAGCCCTCGTCGAGACCGCGGGGAGAGCAAAGTGAGCAGCCTCAGGCCGAACGGCGTTGCCGGCTTGCGTTGCCATGGATCTGCAGACGGCCAAGCGTCTGCTCGACGGCGGCTTCGACATTGGCCCGGCAGACGAGTTCGGCGAATTGGTGCGCCATTTGGTCGCTGAACTCGGCCCCTTTGCGGACGGGCCAAAATTGTCTACTCCGTTGTCCGCGATGCGGCGCAAACTGCCAATTTTTTGTTCGACACCCTGGCGCTTTACACCGAGCCGACACGCAAAAGAGGGCCCAGCCCCAAGGGGCCGATAGTCCGTTCTACCTCAACTGCGATGCGGGTCAGGCCGTGCCGCGAATGGCCGCCGCTTTGACGTCGTCCTCGACGTCACCCTCGAATTGGATGAAGTTCTGCTCGAACCGTTGTGTCAACACGCGTGCCTGGGCATCGTACGCGGCGCCGTCCGACCAGGTGTTCTTCGGATTGAGGACCGTGTCGGGAACGTCGATACAGCTGTCGGGCACCAAGACACCGAAGTTGGGGTCTTGAGCGAAACTTGCCTTGCCGAGGCGGCCGTCGAGGGCGGCGTTGACCATAGCTCGAGTGTGCTGGATCTTCATCCGCTCGCCGACGCCGTAGCCGCCACCGCTCCAACCAGTGTTGACGAGCCAGCACCGGGCGTCATGCCGGGCCATCTTCTCGCCCAACAGCTGGGCATAGACCGTCGGATGGCGGGGCATAAAGGGCGCCCCGAAACAGGTTGAAAATGTCGCCGTCGGCTCCTTGAGGCCGCGTTCGGTTCCAGCGACCTTGGCCGTGTAGCCGCTTAAGAAGTGATACATGGCCTGGTTACGCGTCAGTTGGCTAATCGGTGGTAGAACCCCGAACGCGTCGCAGGTTAGCATGACGATGTTCTTGGGATGACCGGTGACCCCGGTCTCTGACGCGTTCGGCACCGCCGAGAGATCGTAAGACACGCGACCGTTCTCCGTAATTGAACTGTCGAAAAAGTCAAGCTCTCGGGTTCCCGGATCCATCACCACGTTCTCGATGATCGAGCCGAAGGTATGGCAGAGATCGAAAATTTCGGGCTCTGCCTCTCGGGTCAGGTTGATGGTCTTGGCGTAGCACCCACCCTCGAAGTTGAAAACACCGTCCGGCCCCCAGCCGTGTTCGTCATCGCCGATCAGGGTGCGCGAGCTGTCGGCCGAAAGCGTCGTCTTGCCGGTACCGCTGAGGCCGAAGAAGATCGCAGCATCGCCGGTGTCGCCAACATTTGCGGAGCAGTGCATGGGCAGGATGCCGCGCGCCGGTAGTAGGTAGTTCATAACCGAGAAGATGGATTTTTTGATCTCGCCGGCGTAACCGGAGCCGCCGACCAGGATCAGCCCTTGCGCTAAATCGACGAGAATGAAGGTCCCCGAGGTGGTGCCGTCGGTCCCCGGGTCGGCAGTCAGGCTCGGCGCCTGCAGGACCGTGCATTCGGGCTCGAATTCGCCGAGATCGTCCTCGGCTGGCTGGATGAACATGTTGCGGACGAACAGGCTATGCCAGGCATTCTCGGTCACTACCCGCACCTTGAGACGGTTGGCCGGGTCGGCGCCGGCATAACAGTCCTGCACGAACATCTTACCGCGGCCAAGATGTTCGATCATCTTGTGGCGCAGCCCCTCGAATTTGTTGGCGGCGATCGGCCGGTTGACGTTGCCCCACCAAATGTCGCCCTTGGTCGAGTCCTCCTCGACGACGAAACGGTCATTGGGTGAGCGACCGGTGTGTTCGCCGGTCATCGCGATGAAGGCGCCATGGCTGGTGAGTTCGCCTTCCTGGCGCTGCAGCGCATGTTCGAAGAGCTCCGGCGTACCGAGGTTCCAATAGGTAATCTTGCCTTTGTCGAGACCATGATGTTCCAGGCCATGGCTGCTGGCCCGGTGTCCAAGGATTTGCAAGATACTCTCCCTATGAAACTCAATGCGGCGGTGCCGCATTTCCCTTTGCTTTGAAAGTGACCTTAAACGCGCTGGTAGCGAGTCTCAACCTCTTGTTTGTGCTTTTCCCGCGTTTACCCTCGCCACCGCGACGAGATAAACCAACTGGTCGCGGCATTGGCCGGCGTCGGCACACGGACATGAAAAATCAAGCCGCGCGAAGCGGCCGTCGAGGACAAGATCAGTGCCATCCGGATCGACGCCAGCCATCCGCCAACCGCTGCCGCGCCGCTTCAACAACGCATTGGCGTAAAGGTCGACCGCCTCGCCGTGATCGGCGTTCATGTGTTCGATGATGTCGGTTTCGGCTTCTGCCAACGCTGCCGCCGCGCCGGCGTCGGAGAGAACGTCCTTAGCTCCGAGCCAGCGGGCGCGGGCGAACCCGCCAACGACATGGAAACGCTTGACACGCATGTGGTAGAAATTGAAATCACCGAATCCGGCATAGCGTTTGGCGTCCGGGTGGCGGGCTAGAAAGCGCCGTGCATGACGCTTTTCAGACGTCATGTCGATGCGGCCGAGCACACTGACGCGGGGCCCCGTCTGTGGATTGCGGCGGCGGGACGTTCGTTCAATCAGCAGCGAGGCGCGTGGGTCTTTGGCGATGTTGCGGGTGTGGTCTGAGAGGTCTGAAAACAGCATAAGCGGACTACCGTCCAGGTCGGTCGCGACCGTGATCAGCGATCCATAGGCCCAGCTGTCGTTGTTGGCGAGCGCAGTTGATAGGGTCGCCGATCGGGCGCTTCTTAGCAGAGCGCGCGCAGTAGCGACGTCTTGCAATTTGGCGCTCGTCCTCGCATCAAGCGCCACCTTAGCTCCCCCTCCTCCCCCGCCGTCAAGTTTCGCCGAAGCGGCGGTAGAAATACCCGGTCAGGCTGCCGAGGAGGAGCCAGAACAACCCGGTGACGATCAGCGTCGTGACCGCGAACTGGGCCGCCAGTTCGGCCGGTATGCCGCCGTCCTCGATAGTGTGGCTCGGCGCGCCGACGACATGGGGCGCCGCCATCAGTGCTAAACCTGCCGCCTTGAGCCCATAGGGCCCAGCGAAGAAGATCAGAGCCAAGCCGCCCGCCGTTGCTACGGCCGTCACTAGCCACCAGAACTGGCGCGCGACCAAGTCGGCGGCGGCCATGCCCGGCACCTCTGGGGCAAGACCCAACGACGGCCCGACATAGAAAGAGGCGAACCCACACAATCCCCATACCATACCGCTGCGCCAATCGATGCTGCGACCTCTTAGGGCGATGGCACCGACCAGAGTGAAGGCGAACCCGATCGACGTCAGCAGATCCGCAAGTAGCGTGTAGGCACTGCGTTCCAAGCCGTCGTCCGGGGCCCATGCGTCGCTCTCGACTGCGTGGTTATGGGCCGCCTTCGGTGGTTCGTGGGCGTGCGATTCAGCCAGCTCGGCGTTCTCGTAAACTTCCGCCAGCAGGATCAGCGGCGTCGTTTTCGCCATATGGCTGGCAAACACGAACACGCCGGCGAGAGCGCCGGAGACCAGCGCTGTCATCAAGAGCCGGCTAAGCATTTGGATTTCTGATCAGTGACAGGGGAAGCTGAAGGTGTGGCGGACGTCATGAGCGGCGTTATGAATTGTAGACAAATGAGCAAATCCCGTGCCGAGAA
>PTLJ01000160.1 GCA_002938045.1 Alphaproteobacteria bacterium MarineAlpha3_Bin4 | reverse complement strand
GGCATAGAGCGTCCGATCATCATAGCTCCCCTAATGTAACTTGGAGACGACGCGCTTAAGGACAAGACTCGCAACCTGATTGAAGAAGGTTTGGAAATTTGCAGACTTCCATCTGGGAAACGAGGTCGTCGATTCCCTCTGAGATCTTGTCCTGGTTCATAGCCGCCGGCTCGAGCGACCGCGCTTCGATCAATGCGGATCACGAGTTTGGTTAGTTTTATGGCGTCCATGCTTGGTGATGTTCCAGGAAGATTTTGGCAGAGATGAAATTGAACAGGAACTTCGAGAAGCTGTTGGAGGTCGTGTCGCTGGCAAGAAACCGTTCGATCATGTCGCGGCGTATGAGATCAAATATCGGTCCATCGGCGAGTAACTGCTCTCGCGATTTTGCATCATTCAGATCAACAAGCGAGCGGATGGAGGCATTGAAACCCCGCTTGCGTTTGTCGAGGCGCACGCTGTCCGGAACAAGCCCTTCACCAGCCTCCCGTAACAGTCGCTTGGCGAAGCCATCGCCCATCAGGTGCTCGCTCGGCACCGAATAGAGAAACCTAGCCAGCGTGCGGTCGAGATAAGGCGTGCGGTTCTCGACCGAGACCATCATCGAGTTGCGATCGTCCTCATGCAGGATTACTGGAATGACCTCGTGGAAGAGCTCGTTGAGCATGCGGCAGCGGAGAAGGTCGGAGCCGTGATCTGCTTCAGAGAATGGATCGTCGAAAGGCTGGGTCAATAGACTGTTGAAATAGTCGCGATTAAGCAAGAGGTGGTCGCGTTGGCCCGGGGCGTTGACAAAGGCCAGCGGATCTTGAAGCAGGGAATTCTGCACGTTAGCGCCCATCCCTGACTTCCAGTCTGCGACGAGGGCCTGCATATCAATGCTGGTGTCGCTTGTTGCGAGGTTCTGCATATGCGCCAGCCACATGGCGTAATGGTCGTAATAGCCGGTGAATAACTCGTCCGCCCCGGTGCCGGAAACTGCGACCTTGAAGCCGCTGTCGCTGATTGCTTCCGACAGAAATGAATGGACGTAATAGCTAATCGTTGCCACTGGTGCATCATGATAGGTGACCAGACGCTCCATGCGCTTGAAGAAGCCGACTGTCGAGGTATGGGTGACGTAATGGTTGCAGGCCAGGTGCTCGACCATGGCCTTGATGTTGACGGATTCATCGTAGCGATCGTCCCTGTCGATGACCGAAAAGCAATGTATGTCGTGGCCGAAGTGTATAGCCGCAATCGCCGCCAAGGTCGCAGAATCGACGCCACCACTGAGGCAAAACGCGAGTGGCACATCGGCCCTTAACCTGAGCCGCAGGGACTCGAATAACCGCTCACGCGTGCCGGCGATAGCATCGGCGGCAGTCATCGGCGTCGGCGCGTAGGCAAGCCGCCAATAGGGTTTCGGTGCCGGCTCTTTGGCATTCTTCAGGACCGCGTTAGTGGCGGCTGGAAGCTCTCTGACACCGACAAAAAAGGTGTCCGTTCCCTTGTAGAGGAATCGATACCCGTCGATCAGGTAGCGAAGGATCTGGGTCGTGTTGACTTCGGGTTTGCGGCCAGATAGCAAGGCCAGCGCTTTGATCTCGGAGGCGAAGTAGAGCCCGGCGTCGATCTTTTGCACATAGAGCGGTTTCTCACCGAACGGGTCGCGACTGAGCAAAACTTTTTCAGCCTTGGCGTCGAGCAGCGCGAACGCCCACATGCCTTCGAAACGCTCAACGCAATCCTCGCCCCACTCGCGATAGGCGCTGAGCAGAACCTCAGTATCGGAATCGGTATCGAACGCATGACCGAGGGCGCCAAGTTCGTCCTTGAGTTCGAGGTAATTGTAGATCTCGCCGTTGAAAATCAGCACGCAGTCCTCGCGCTCAAACGGCTGATTGGCGCGATGATCGAGATCGATGATTGCGAGCCGCGTGTGGATCAAGCATAAGTTGGCATCACCGAGTTGCCGGTTGGTAAACCCGCTTGCGTCCGGTCCACGGTTGGCAAGGACCGCAATAGTAGCCTCGATACACTCCTGGGATGGCGGTGTCGGGGTAATTGCGCCTGCGATTCCACACATCGTGACCTAATCTCACACAAGGTCCAATGAGGTGCAAGGAACGCCCGGCGGTGTCACGGTTTTCAAGGTGGTTCCGAGAGCGACAATTCCATAGTATCCGAGGATCGCTGAAGCCGCGTCTGTAAGGAGTGTACCGAGTGTCATCAGAGCTATGAACGAGCTCCCCGATCTACACACGACGCGGCGCGCCGTAGGTTTCAGGAACGAAGGGATGTTCTTCAAAGCCGAGGTGTTGTTCCAGCAATTGGCGCAAGCCGAACCCGCCTATCCCCTGGCCGTCTATGAATACGGTTGCTTCAAGTTGCTGACCGGCGGGCCTGGCCGTTGTTCTAGCGTCGCCTGAGCGACGGGGCGTTCAAGAGCAAGGAGACGATGCAACTGCTATGACCGTTCCGGGATGGCAGCCCCGCACTGGACAAGACGCTGATGGTCCATATCGAGCAGGGTATCGGTGATGCAATCCTCTACTCCTGTTAACCTTCTGAACATTATACTGTGGTGCAATAAAATCACCGTTGCCGCCCCGTACGGCGAGCCGGAGACACGACAACTGAAAGCGACACCCGGCCATGCGTTGGTGTAAGAAGTGCTTGGAGCCCGATACACGTCCCGACTGTATTTTCGACGACGAGGGCGTTTGCTTCCCTTGCAAAGTCTCCGAAAACGTCGGCGAGATCGATTGGCAGGCGCGGCGGCAGGAACTGGAAAAGATCGCCCGATGGGCAAAGTCAAACCGTAACCGCCAGAGGTCCTGCTACGACGTTATCATACCGGTTAGCGGTGGCAAGGACAGCCACCGCCAATCTCTTTACGCCCGCGAAGAACTCGGCTTAAGGCCGCTGTTGGTGACGCTGGCATATCCGCCGGAGCAGCAAACCAAACTGGGTGCCGACAATCTTGCCAACCTGATCGGTCTAGGATTCGACTGTTTCTACATCAGTCCGGCGCCGGAGGTATGGCGGCGGATGGTGAAATTTGCGTTCATGGAATACGGCAATTGGTGTGTCGCTACAGAGCTTGCGCTCCATAGTGCGGCACCTAAAGTGGGGATCCTCTACGACATCCCCCTCATCATCTATGGAGAAAACTACGCGCTGACGTGGGGCGGCGATAGCAGCATCGGCCTGGATGGCGATGCCAACCGAATGAAGTATTCCCATACGCTAAAAGGCGGAGACGTTGAACCCTTTTTGCAACGGGAATGTTCGGACGACTTGCTTTATTGGCATCGTTATCCAGCGGACGACCTGATCAAACGCTCAGAACTGCGGATGATCTTTCTCGGATATTACCTTCGTGATTTTAACGACCTTACGAACGGCAAACTGGCTATCCAGCGCGGCTTACAGCAACGTACGGGCGAAGATGCCATTCTGGAGGACATCGGTCAAACGAGGACAGATGACGCGCTCGACGATGACTTTGTGATAATCAACCAGATGGTCAAGTATTTTAAGTTCGGATTTGGCAAAGCTTCGGAGCAGTTGAGCCTCATGGTTCGGCTTGGCGCCATTTCCCGGGATAAGGCCTTGGTGTTATCGCGACGATTGGACGGTAAATGCGCGCCTCGATACATTAAGCGGTTCTGCAATTATATAGGTATCACCGAGGAAGAATTTTGGGTCGTTGCCGACTCATACCGAAACCCTGAAATCTGGGAGCGATGCGACGACCAGTGGATTCTGAAAGAACAACCTCGCTAACGCTAAGACCCGGATTAACAGGTTCACTCCCACGGAGCGTTATGGCCCCGCGGGTTTGCGTCCTCAATCTCGGCATGGGAAATCTAAGCTCGGTATGCAACGCCCTTCATTACGTGGGAATGGGTACGGTCGTCACCTCGGACAAAGAGACCGCAGAAAAAGCTGATGCCTATGTCCTTCCTGGCGTCGGCGCGTTCCACGAAGCTATGAAGAATCTGGAACGGTTGGGAATTATAGGTTGCCTGGAAAGACAGGTTTTGAAAAACCGCAAGCCGTTTCTGGGGTTATGTCTCGGCTTGCAACTGCTGGCCGAGGATTCCTTGGAAAACGGTTTTGGAAAGGGATTGGGATGGATCGGTGGTCATGTTTTGCCCCTCAGAGGGGATCACCTCAACCGAGTTCCACAGGTTGGATGGAACGGGATAGACCACAACAACGGGCCGCTTTTTGACGGGATAGAACAACAGGGTAGTTTTTATTTTGA